>NZ_JBYSZA010000018.1:0-135540 GCF_058786735.1 Pseudomonas sp. FW305-7 | reverse complement strand
CCCTCCCCCAATCCCCGTATAATCGCCGTCTTTTTCCCGAAGGCACCCCGCTCGTGGCAGACAAACGTTACAGCTGCATTGGTTTGTACAACCCCAAGTCACCGGAGAACGTCGGTTCGGTGATGCGCGCCGCAGGCTGTTACGGCGTGGCGTCGGTGTTCTACACCGGCAAGCGCTATGAACGCGCCGCCGATTTCGTCACCGATACCAAACGCGTGCACTACGACATCCCGTTGATCGGCATCGATGATCTGAAAAAGATCCTCCCGCTAAACTGCGTGCCCGTCGCCGTAGAACTGGTCGAAGGCGCCCGTCCGTTGCCGGAATACACCCACCCTGATCGCGCGCTGTACATCTTCGGTCCCGAAGACGGCTCGCTGGACAAAGAGATTCGCGACTGGTGCGAAGACGTCGTGTACATCCCGACCACGGGCTGCATGAACCTCGCCGCCACGGTCAACGTCGTGCTCTACGACCGCATGGCCAAGGGCCTGAATACCCGCTCCGGGCCGAAATTCCGCTGAAGCGTCGCACATCCGATGGAACAAGCGGACCGCTCTGGCAGTCAGCTTGTTTATCCATTACTCATTGCCTGGAGAAAGATCATGAGCGAACTCAAACGTGTCGAGCGTATCGAATCCACCCCGTTCCAGAGCCGTTCCGAGCAGAACGTGGAAGGCTGGGAGCGCATCGGATCCTTGGCCGGCGGCGTGATCATGGTCGGCAAGGGCCTGCGCCGTGGCGGGGTGTTCGGGTTGATTCAGGTGGCGATTGGCGGCGTGGCCATGGCTCGCGGGATTACCGGGCACAGTTCGGTGAAAAGCCTGTACGAGAAAAGCCGTCAGGACATGAACAACGTGCGGGCGAAGATCGAGCGGGCGGGTGAAGAACTGAGCAAGCTGAAGGCCAATGCCGAAGCAGCGACCAGTACCGCCACCGTTACCGGCAATGATTCGGTGAAATCGCCAAAAGCCGGGGTTTGATCCAGAATTTGCTTTGGGGCTGATGACCCCATCGCTGGCAAGCCAGCTCCCACAGGTCTTGTGGTGATCACATATTTTGTGTCCGACCTAAAACACAGTGGGAGCTGGCTTGCCAGCGATGGCGGCGTTACTGAAGTAACGCGGTATCGAGGACTTTGGAAGACTCGCCGAGAACACTCCCGGCCAGTTGCACAAATTCCTTTGTACTCACCGTCCCCAAATGCATCGCCCCACGCAACACGTCATCCAGCGAACGCTTGTTGCGTGTCTTCAAACGAATCTCGCCATCCAGTTCCTGCAATACCACCACCGCTTTCGCCACCTGCGCCGGGCTGATCTGCTCGCCGCGCAAGGTTGTAACCTTCTGGCTGTCCTTGGCCAATTTCGCCTGTAACGCCTGATACCGCTCATCGCTCATACCACCGGCACGGCGCACCAGTTCGATCGCGTAATACTCGGCAAACCCTTCGCTGATCCAGTTGCTGCGCTGCTCGTCATTGATCCGGCCGAACACCTGCGCCAACTCACGCACCAAGGCACTGCTGCCGCTTTCGCTGACCAGCGGCAGGCGCGCATTGAGATAGATCGACTCGTGCGCGCCGAGGCTGCCGCGCCACATCGGGTCATTGGCGCCGACGATCAGCAACTTGGTCGGATGACGCGGATACAGCGCTTGTACCTGCGGCCAGACAAACGTCAACAACGTCAGCACGTCCATCCGCCGCATGCCCTGCCCTTGCGGCGACGCCACCGTGACCTCGGTTTCACCCAGACGCGTGCGACGGCTGCCGAGATGGCCGGCAAGCATCCAGCCCGTCGGGCGATCGAACAGACGTGAGGGATTGTCGATGCGGAACTTGTTTTTGCCGATGCGTGGCCAAGCGGTTTCGACGCTTTTCCAGCCCTCGGGCAGCTCGAATTGCAGGCGCGAGACCAGTTCGGTGCCGTCCTGTTGATCGAGCTTGGCCGACGGCACCAGTTCGTCGCCGCGCATCAACGCCCAGGTTGACGTCATACGGGTGTCGAAACTACCGCTCTTGCGGCCGTGGCTGATGCGCACGCGATAGGTCAGGCTGGCCTTGTCGCTGGTCGGACGCCAGACGCCACGGGCCTGTTTGCCGGGCGTCAGCAGCCATTGGCCGTCCGCCTTGAAGTCGCTGTAATGACTGCCGTCGCCGAGGTCGAAATCAAGGCTGCGCACCGCTTCACCTTTGGCCAGGGTCAGGCGCACTTCAGCCTGATCGCTCTGTGGCAACAGGCGTACGTGGTAATCCAGATCGACTTTCTTCGCCGCCCATGCCGGCGCGCTGAGCGCCAACAGCGCAACCATCAACGCCCGCTGCAATCCCACAGCCATACCCACTCCTTGTTGAAATCCGGATTTGCGGGCGTTTATCCCGCCCGGAAAATCAGGTGATCTTCCCAGTCATCCTCCGGCACGCTGCCCTCGGCGAGCATGCGCCCGGACTGCGAAATCCGCTCGTGGTGCACCGCGTCGCGGTCGCCGCAGACCAGGTGATGCCAGAGTGGCAGGTCCTTGCCTTCGCTGACCAGACGATAGCCGCAGGTCGGCGGCAACCATTTGAACTCTTCGGCCTGGCCCGGGGTGAGCTGGATGCAATCCGGGACAAACTTGATGCGGTTCGGGTAATCGCTGCACTGGCAGGTTTTCAGATCGAGCAGTTTGCAGGCGATGCGCGTGTAATAAACGCTGTTGTCCTCTTCATCCTCGAGTTTTTGCAGGCAGCACAGACCACAGCCGTCGCACAGCGATTCCCACTCCTCGTGATCGAGTTGATCGAGGGTTTTGCGTTTCCAGAACGGTTCGACTTTGGCGACCATGGCTCAAGCATCAACATCAGGTGGTGAAAAGGCCGCCAGTCTAGTGCCCCAGGCCTTGCGGGCCAAGCGCTGGCGACTGCCGGTTGCGCAGCACTTGTCAGTTTTTGTGACGGCGCGTAGCTTTGCCAGTCGCAGGAGCCTTGCCCGGGAGCCATTAACGCTCGACCACGTTGCATCCCGGTGAACCGACACGGCTCGGAAAACCCCATCGTTCAGCGCACTGATCCCGCCGGGTTTTCGTTCGAATCTTTTACTCAAACGTAGCAAGGAATTTCTTGATGAGTGCCAACCCTCGCGTTGCCGAATATGCCATTCACCCGCAATTCACCGACCGCTGGTCGCCCCGTGCCTTTACCGGTGAAGCGATCCCGGAAGAAACCCTGCTGAGCTTTTTCGAAGCGGCGCGCTGGGCGCCATCGGCCTATAACTCGCAGCCGTGGCGCTTTCTGTACGCACGTCGCGATACGCCGAACTGGGAGCGTTTTCTGGGGCTGCTGAACGAATTCAACCGTGGCTGGGCGCAGCACGCTTCGGCCCTGGTGATCGTGATCTCGAAAACCACCTTCGCCGTGCCGGGCGCCACTGAAGAAACGCCAGCGCTGTGGAGCACCTTCGACACCGGTTCGGCGTGGGGTCATCTGGCGCTGCAAGCCAGCATCAGCGGCTGGCATACCCATGGCATGGCCGGCTTCGATCAGGATCTGACGCGCAAAGAGCTGAACATTCCTGAGGGTTATGCGCTGCATGCGGCAGTGGCCGTCGGCAAACTTGGCGACAAATCGACGCTGGCGGATTACCTGCAAGCGCGTGAGGAGCCGAGCCCGCGTCGCCCGTTGAGCGAACTCGCGGCAGAAGGCGACTTCACCCTGTAAGCCACAACGCAAAAAAACTGTAGGAGTGAGCCTGCTCGCGATGAGGCCGTATCAGTCGACATTAATGTTGTCTGACACACCGCTATCGCGAGCAGGCTCACTCCTGCATTGTTTGCGTGAATCAGTAACCGCGGTTGAAATCCACTTCCCCGCGCAACGCTTCACCCGCCTGATACGCCCGCAGATTCTCGACAAACAACTGCACCATCAACGCCGGTGAAGTCGGTGCCGAGCTGTGACCGGTCAACAGCAAACCCCAGGCCGTCCAGAACGGATGACGTTGCGGCAACGGTTCCTGACGGCAGACGTCGATCACCGCGCCCGCCAGATGCCCTTCCTTCAAGGCCTCCACCAGATCCGCATCAACCACCGCCACACCGCGCCCGACGTTGATGAACAACCCGGTCGGCTTGAATTGCTTGAACAGCGCCGCGTCGTAGATATCGTGGGTGTGTTCGGTGTTCGGCAGCAGGTTGACCACGTAATCGACCTCGCCCACCAGACGCGGCAGATCCGCCATCGAGCCGACTTCAACGAACGGTGCCTGCTCACGGGCGCTGCTGGCGATACCGTACAGTTCGACGCCGAACGGCAACAGGAACTGCGCAACGCTCTGGCCGATGTCACCGGTGCCGACGATCAGCACCTTGCGTCCGACCAGGCTCTGGCCGGTGCGGTTGTCCCATTTGCGCTCGACCTGGCTGACCAGCCGCGCCAGCACTTCGCGTTCGTGGCCGAGCATGTAAGTCAGCACGTATTCGGCCATCACCTGGCCAAAAATCCCCACCGCGCGGGTCAAGCGGTAATCCCGACGCAAGCCATCAGCGAGCAGCGGCGTGATGCCGGCCCAGGTCGATTGCAGCCATTGCGGTTGATGGCCCTGGCGCAACAGGGTCGCGAGCAGATCCGGTTGCCCCAGCCACACCGGGCAATCGGCGGCCTGACGGGCCAGTTCAGCGGAGTCGCCGCTGGTCAATACTTCAAGCTCCGGCGCTGCCTGACGCAGCAGCCGGGCGTATATCGCGTGGTCGTGTTCAGCAATCAGAACGCGCATCTTCAAACCTTTCGCAAACCGTGCAGACAGCCGCCGCTTTCAGGGCGGCCATCGCGGTAAAAACAGTTCCAGGGTTAACAGAGGCCCAGAACAGGGCCTCGCCGATCAGACCGGGTCGTTGCGGCGCAGCAACTCTTCGGGCAAATGCTCGATGTACTCGTCCTCGGCCGGTGGCATTTGCAGGTGATAGCCCTGCTTGTCGAGGTTTTCCAGGACCACGACGATGTCCTCACTGGCCAGTTTGCGCTCAGGCGTCAACACCAGACTGAAGGAAAATATGGCTTTGCCGAAAGCCGCCATCAACGCCTCGGGCACGCGTTCCAATTCATCGCTCTTGAGCACATAGAGGTACATGCCTTTGCGCTTCGAGCTTTGGTAAATAGAGCAAATACGTTTCAAGGCTGTTCTCCGGCGGTGGCCAGGCTGTCGAGCAGCTTCTGGCCCATGAGTTCGCGGCGCCAGCCACGCAACGACTCAGGCAATTGGTAAGGACCCTCGGGGTAGCCGCTTTTGACCAGCGCTTCGAGGGTTTTCTTGCGCAGCATCAGCTCTGGGGCAATGCCCAGACGCTCGGCCTCAGCCTGGCCCAATGCGCGCAGTTGTTTGATCAACGCTGCCGCTTCGATCGGCAATGGCTCTGCTACAGCAGGCGGCCATTGATCAGGCCCCACACTGCCAGAGCGTTTGATCAGATCAAGCAGAAATTGACCGTCCTGACGCACGGTACGCGGGTGCATGTCTTCGATCTTGCCCAGCGCGGCGAGGTTGTCCGGTTGGGTACGCGCCAGCGGCCACAGCGAATGCTCGCGAACGATGCGGTTGCGTGGCAGATCGCGGGCACGGGCTTCTTTTTCACGCCAGGCGCACAGTTCACGCAGCACAGCCAACTGGGCGCGAGACAGTTTCCACGCCAGTTTGGCCTCGCGATAAACCTCGTAAGGGTCGGTTTCGCGACGCAGGTTGGCGACCAGTTCGGCGCCGTCTTCCAACACCCAGGCGAATTTGTCGTCAGACAGTTTCGGCCGCAGCTGGACGAAAACCTCCGCCAGATGCACGGCATCTTCGGCGGCGTAGCTGATTTGCGTGTCGGACAACGGACGCTGCAGCCAGTCGGAGCGGGTTTCGCCTTTCGGCAGTTCGATGCCGAGCACTTCCTGCACCAGTCGCGAATAGCCCATCGAGAACCCTAGGTTCAGATAGGCAGCGGCCAATTGCGTGTCGAACATCGGCGCCGGCAGGCTGCCGGTCAGGCGCAACAGGACTTCGAGGTCTTCGCTGCACGCGTGCAGGACTTTGAGCACTGCCGGGTTTTCCAGCAATGCGGCCAGCGGTTGCCAGGCATTGATGGTCAGCGGATCTATCAGGTAGGCGCGTTTGCCGTCGCCGACCTGCAACAGGCCGGCAATCGGGTAAAAGGTGTCGACCCGCATGAATTCGGTGTCGAGGGCCACGAAAGGCAGCTGCTGCCACTCAGCGCAAAATTGCGCGAGGCTTTCGTTGTCGCGAATCCAGTGAATATCGATGGCCACACGGCTCTCCCTTGAAGAATGGCGCGCAGTATATATCGCCACTGGCGATTTACGCGCCTGCGAAGGGCAAGAGCTGTAACGAAATGTCCTGCCAAAGAGCAAGAATAGTCTGACAGAGGAAACGGACAGGCCCGTCGGGTCAGAACGACGGGCCCTAAACGGCTCAGTCCTTGGCCAGCACGCCGTCAATCACCGCGCCACGGCATCCGGCAAACAGGTCCAGATCCGGCTGATAGACCTTGCTGCGCACCTCCAGCAGACCAAGCATCGAGTGGAACAGATTGTCCTGACTCAACGGTTTGTCACGACTCATTTGCAGGCAATGGGTGTCGACCGAATAAGCCTTTTGATAGTTGTCGGAGAACCACGCGAGCATCGCCACATGCTTTTGTTGCTCGGGTGCCAGCATGTAAGGCGTGCCATGCAGGAACAAGTTGTACTCGCCCAGCGACTCACCGTGATCAGACAGATACAACATCGCCGTATCGACTTTGTCCTGATTGTTGCGCAACACATCGATCAGGCTCGACAGCACATGATCGGTATAGACCAGGGTGTTGTCGTAACCGTTGACGATACTTTCGCGGCTGCAATTGTTCAGCGCGTTACTTTCACAGACCGGCGTGAAGTGCTCGTATTCCTTTGGATAACGCTTGAAGTATTCCGGGCCGTGACTACCCATCTGATGCAGGACCAGCACGGTGTCCTTGTCCAGATGATCGATAAAGCCTTGCAGACCTTGCAGCAGGATTTCGTCGCGGCACTCACTGTTGGCGCACAGCGTCGGGTCCTTCAAGTTGCTGACATCCTGCACGGTGACTCGATCACAGGTGCCTTTGCAGCCGGACTGGTTATCACGCCAGATCACGTCGATGCCGGCACGCTTGAGCACGTCGAGCAGGCCTTCTTCGTTCTTCGCCTTGCTGGCGTCGTAATCCTTGCGGCCCATGTTGGAAAACATGCACGGTACCGAGACCGCGGTTTCAGTGCCGCAGGAATGCACATCGGTGAAAGCGATCAGCCCGGCTTCCTTGTCCAGTTTCGGCGTGGTGTCCCGGCCATAACCGAGGATGCCGAAGTTCTCTGCACGGGCACTTTCCCCCACCACCAGTACGGTCAGGGATTTGCGCGGCTGGACTTTCAGATCCGGGTTGCGTTGTGCGTCTTCGCCAATTTTCACGAACGGTTGCTGCGCCGAGACGACCTGCTCCCGCAGGTAACCGGCCGACGCGCCAATGTAGTTGCTCGGCACGAGCATCAGGCGCAGTTCATGGTGATTACGAAACAGCGAAGACAATCCCTGATAGTTGGCCAGCGCCACACCACCGATGACCGCGACCGAGGCCACACTGACGATAACTTTACTGAGCAGTTCGTGATGCCAGCGACGATAGTTGACTGGAACTTTCCATAACAACCACGACGGTAAAACGCCTAACAACAAGACATACATAAACAGCTTCAACGACAACAAGTCACGCACTTCCGTGACATTGGTTTCAGCGAAGTTACGAAACATGCCCGCATCAATCATCACGCCATACTGGCTCATGAAATAAGCCACGCCGGCGCTGATCAAGAACATCAAAGTCAGGATGGGTTTAAGCAGCGGACGAAAGGCCAGAAAAGTCAGCACGATGTTGAACGCTGCAAAGATCATCACGGCGAAAGCCACGCGCATGGCGATGCCTTTGCCATCCGCCGCAGTAATCTCGAACAAATGCTGCCAGAGCACAAAGTTGAAACCGAGCAAAAGAAAGGCACTGGCAATCAACGTCACCCATTCCGGGCGCACGGTTTTTAACTTCAACATAGAGGTGGGCAATTCCTGAAAAGAAGCGCCTGGGTTAATTGTGAAAAATTCATTAACCGAGGCATAACAAACTTTAGGCAGGCAACCATCAATTTTTTGTGAAAAAGACGCCAACGATTAGTTGGCAGATGGCTATAACTGAAAACTTGTGAAGTATTTGAGAATGATTCAGCTCTGGTTAAGTTTTGGACCAGACACTTTTCTGTGGGAGCGAGCTTGCTCGCGAAGAGGTCGGCACATTCCGCACTGAGGGTGACCGCCCCACCGCTTTCGGGAGCAAGCCCCCTCCCACAAGGAGAGAAGTGCTATCGACTTTTTAAATACTGCTCGGGATTTTCTGGTTTGTCCGGTGCGACAGCCGGGCGCCTAATTGTCAGCCTCTCGCTCATAGGTCTGAAGATGGAAAACGTCCGCACCACCGCCCGCCCCGCTCTCTGGCTGATGCTCGCCATCATTCTGGTCGCGCTTAATCTGCGTCCATCGATGGCCGCGGTCGGGCCGTTGCTCTCGGCCATTCGCGGCGATATCCCGTTGAGTTACAGCCTCGCGTCGCTGCTGACCATGCTGCCGGTGATGGCCATGGGCATGGCGATGTTTTTCGGCATTAGCATCAGTCAGCGTCTGGGTGAGCAGCGCACGGTGCTGCTGTCGCTGCTGATCATCGGGTTGGCAACACTGGCGCGGCTGTTTGTCGATTCTGCGGCGGAGCTGATTATCAGCGCGGTGCTGGCGGGAATCGGCATCGCGCTGATTCAGGCGTTGATGCCGGCGCTGATAAAAGCACGTTTCCCGGACAACGTGGCGCTGTGCATGGGCTTGTACGTGACCTCGATCATGGGCGGCGCGGCCCTTGCCGCCTCGTTCGCCCCACTGGTGATGGTGCAAACCGGAAGCTGGCGCGTAGGGTTGGCCATTTGGACAGCGCTGGCGTTGTTCGCCTTGCTGTTCTGGTGGTCACAACGCAGCCATCTGCCAAACGCCGTCAGCGCTGCCGCGAAGAAAGAATCGTTTTTCGCCAATTCCCGCGCCTGGTTACTCGCGGTCTTCTTCGGTCTGGGGACGGCGTCCTACACCTGTGTGCTCGCCTGGTTGGCGCCGTACTACGTTGAAAAAGGCTGGAGTGAACAGAACGCCGGTCTGCTGTTGGGTTTTCTGACGGCCATGGAGGTGATTTCCGGCCTGGTGGTTCCGGCCATTGCCAATCGCAGTCGTGACCGGCGCGTGGTGTTGATGGCGCTGCTCGGATTGATCATCGCCGGCTTCTGCGGGTTGATCCTCAGCCCAGACCATCTCAGCCTGCTGTGGCCCTGTCTGCTGGGGCTGGGTATTGGCGGACTGTTTCCGATGAGCCTGATCGTCTCGCTCGACCACCTCGACAATCCACAGCGTGCCGGCGGCCTTACCGCTTTCGTGCAAGGCATTGGTTATCTGATTGCCGGCCTCTCCCCTCTTCTGGCGGGGATGGTTCGCGATCAACTCGGCAGCTTCGAATGGGCGTGGTGGTCGCTGACGGCGGTGATGGTGGTCATGCTGCTGATGGTGCTGCGCTTTGATCCGCGACATTACACGCAGCATATTCGATGATCGCAGAAGCCCATGAGCTAGAGGCCTCTGGCCATCTTTGCGCGGATTATTCAGCGACGTCGTGTTGCTAAAACTTTCTGTCCCACAACTGTCCGTGAAATGTCCTACAGGGGTTTCTCCTAGCACTATCGTTCCGTTAGGATCGTTCGCACACGTTTGCGCGGATTCAGCGCAAGGAGCACAGCGAGACAGTACGGATGCTGAACAGTAACTTGCTTCGAAAGCTCGACATGCAGGACCTCATGGTGTTTATCGCCGTGTATGAGCAGAGCAGCGTCACCGATGTGTCGGAAACGCTGTTCGTCAGTCAATCCACCGTCAGTTATTGCCTGAAAAAACTGCGTACCAGTTTCGAAGACGAGCTGTTCATCAACACCCGTACCGGCATGCGCCCGACCTACAAGGCCTGCAGCATGTACGGCCATGTGCAGAAAATCCTCGAAAGTATCAACCTGTGCCACGCCGGTGCCCCGGCATTCGATCCGAGCCGGCAAGCCGTCACCTTCAACATCTGCGCCCCGGAGTACTTCGAGCAACTGATCCTGCCGCGTCTGTTGAAGCGTTTCGACTACGATGACTTGCCGGTGATGGTCAACATGCACAAGTTCGAAACCGACGTGCCGGCCGATGAACTTCGCGACGGCAGTCTCGACCTGGTGATCAGTTTCGGCCCGAACTTTCACCGCAATCACGCAGACCTGAAGTCGCGGATGCTGCTCGAAGATGATCTGGTCTGCGTCTTCGATAAACGTGCCACACCACTGGAACCACGCCTGAGCCTGCAAGCCTTCACCGAACGCCGGCATGTCTTTCCGACACCCTGGACGTCCACCACCAACATGGTCGATGGCTGGCTGGCACGGCAGGCGCAGAAACGTCAGATCGTGGCGCGCTCCAACAGCTATAGCGCCGCACTGAAAATGATTACCGGCACCGATTTCATCCTCACCCTGCCCCGGCGCATCCAGCGTTTACTGACCAAAGAAGCCATCTTCAATCACTGTGAGGCGCCGAATGGCCTGCCGGGGTTCACCCTCGACATGCAATGGAGCCAGCACGCCGACCATGACAGCGCCAACATCTGGCTGCGCGAGCAAGTGATCAAGGTGTGCAGCGAACTGGAAGCCGCCTGAAGCTTCACCAATGCCGGTTTTGCAAATCCCTGCAGGCGCTGTCGCGCCTGACTGCAGTGATTTCAAGGCGCGGTGAGGGGGCGCTCGCTCATGAACGCTTCCAGCCGCGAACGTAACCAGCGTTCGGCCGGGTCGCTGTCGACGTGACTGAGCCAGACCATCGATAGATCGAGCATCGGCGTCTTGAAAGGAAACGGCTCTTTGAACAGCAATCCGGACGCAGCCATGGCCTCGGCGGTGTAATCCGGCAGACTGGCAATCAGATCCGTCCCGGCCAACAAGGCAGGCAATGCGCTGTATTGCGGCACTGACAACACGACCTGCCGGGTGCGACCGAGTTCGGCGAGCCACTCGTCAGCGTAACCACTGATGTTCGCCGTGTGGGAAACCAGCACATGGGGGCGCGAGCAGTATTCATCGAGGGTCAACGGTGAGTCGGATGCATCGGCACGCAGGATACTCGGCTGGATATGCCGCAGCAGTTTGCGTTTGGCATTGGCCGGTAGACCACGGGTCTGGCTGATACCCACGGTGATATCACCCGCTGCGAGCAAGTCGGGAATCCGCCAGTAATCGACGTGTTGCACCACAAACACGACTTTCGGCGCTTCCTGGCGCAGGGCACGCAGCAAGGGTGGCAGCAGGCCGAACTCGACGTCATCGGACAAGCCGATACGAAAGGTCATGTTGCTGACAGCAGGATCGAAATTGTGCGTCAGGCTCAGCGCGACGGACAGCGAATCGAGCGCCGGCGAGAGATGACGAAACAGTTCTTCGGCACGGGCCGTAGGCTCCATGCGATGGCCGACGCGGATAAACAATGGATCGTTGAACATCGAGCGCAAGCGATTGAGCGCCGAGCTGATGGTCGGCTGGCCGAGAAAAAGCTTTTCCGCCGCCCGGGTCACATTGCGTTCGAGCATCAAGGTCTCGAACACCACCATCAGGTTGATGTCAGCCTTGCGCAGTTCATTTCGATTCATCCATTGCTCCCCTGATCCCCAGACTGGAGGCAGTGTAGAAAGTCCTTGGGCCTGGCGTCCATCAGCATCCACACAGTGTTTCAGCGCTTAGTGGACGGTCAGCGTTTTCAACCCCAGCCCCATGACCCGCGCATCATCATTCAAGCCCAGCTGTTGCGGGCTGACGGCATCGGGCAGATGCAACTGAAGTTTCAGCAGACCCTCCTTGCCCAACGTCTCGCGGATGGCCGTACTGAGCGGAATTTCCAGCCGGTTGTCTTGCACCTGCGTCAGACGCGTCGACAACACCTGTTCACCATTGATGCTGACGATGACCCGCTGGGTAAGACCTGGCGGCATCACGAATGCCAGTGCCTCCAGCACGATCACTTGGGTATCCGGCTTCACCCGCAGGGTGATTTCAGCCTCCGTCCCTTCGCTCCAGGTACCCCAGGTTTCAGGCGCCGCCCAGCCCTTGGTCAGCTGTCGGCTTTTACGATTGAATGTCTGCACCAGCCCTGACTGGCTGGACGGAATCGAGGACATTGCCCGCCCCTCATCAACCATCGCCAGGCATTGATTGCAGTGTTTCCAGCCCGGTGCCAATACAACAAAATCGTCTACGCGGGTCAGCAGGTCAGTGTCGCTGTGCACACTGTTGATGGCCGCGTCCAACGCCTCATCATCAATGATGTACAGCGAGTCGGCCTCGTAATCGCCCGTCGCCAGCCTGCGCTGCGCATCGAGCCGGGTGCGTTCGAGGACAGAAGGACTCATGCGCCCCATGTACACGGCATCGGTCTGCAATCGATGAGCAGCGGCGAAATCGGCGATGGCCTGCCACTGATCGGGCTGATTTTTCGGGATCATCGCGCGGATATTCTTGTAATGAGCCGCGGCGCTGTCCCAGAAAGGATCATGCATGGGGCTGGCCCAGGTGGATGTCGGTGGCAGCATTTTCGCCGCCCGCAAACTCGCCCAGGCGATGCGGGTATCCACCACTTGCACCACCAGCGCCAGTGCCAGCAAACCGATGGCGGTACGCGTTCGATAGCCCCGCACGACGAAGAACACCAGCAACACGACGATGGCGTAAAACACCGGCCAGAACATGCGACCCGAGGCGCGAAAAATACTCGCCAGACGCTCTAGGATTTTGGGTAGCGGATAGCTGAACGTGTGCGTGCCCCAACCGATCTGGTTCGACAGTGCGAACAGGGTCAATCCCAGCATCGCCAACACCAGACAGGGCCGGCTGCGCAGCAGCGCCTTCAAGGAAATGCCGCTTCTGAACCAGGCGATGCTCGCCAATGGCAGCAATAACAGAACCCCGAGGCCCAGATAATTGAAGCCTTCATAATCGCCGCCGCCGTTGGCAAGGTTTGGCAGAACATATGACCAGCCATCCGAATCGACCAGGGACAGCAGATTCATTCGATACCAGCCAAACCCGCCACCGCCCGCGCCGTCGACAATGCTGAAATACCCGGCTTGCCAGCAGCACACGCTGACCAGGGCAAACAGACTGGCGAACTCGATCAGGCCCTGACGTCGGGTCAGTTTGCCGACCCACAGTTTGCCAAGCACATCCGCCACCCAGATCAGCGCCACCATCACCAATAGATACGCATGCACCAGTGCCGTGGCGGCCAGCAATGTGCCCCATGCCAGGCGCCGCCGTTGGAGCATCGACTGCAGCGCCAGGTAAAGGGCCGCCAGAATCAGGAAGTGTCCGGCCAGGGACAAGTGCCCTCCGGTACGAAGAAACATCGGCGGAGAAAACACCAACAGCCCCGCGCCCAGCAGTCGAAGCACGGGGTTATCAGTCATCAACCCGAGCAATTGCCAGGCAAACCAGGCCTGCAAAACGAAACAGGCCAGCAACCAGATTCCGAAATACTGAAAGGTGTCCGGCAACCAGCCACTGAACGGTTTGAACAGCAGCGCCATCAGTGGATTGGAGTCAGAAAAGATGATCGCGCTGCCCAGCTCCAACCCATACGACGGGTTGAGCCCGAGCGGAAACGTCCAGGGCGAATGACGGAAATTCACCCAACCCAAATAATGCGTTGCCGGATCACCGTCCTTCAACCAAGCGATGTTCTGCGGATCCAGCGCCTGTGGACCGATCACCAGGAAGAACACCAGCACACCCAGCAGGATCGGTAGCAACGCGAGGGCCGGATGGGTGTTCGAAACCTTCATCGATACGTCCAGAAGTTATGCAGCACAAAAGTGAATGCCGGAATCGTCAGCGCCACCGCACCGATGCCCAACAGATAGTGGAGCCCGGCCATTTGCGCAGCCCAGGCAACCAACATCGCCAACAAAAACCCACCCAGCGACACCAGCAGAAAACGCATCAGGGTTCTGCCATGCAGCCGGGCCGAGAAACTCCAGGTGGTGTTGATCACGTAGGAAACGACGGTCGCGACGGCAAAAGCCACGCCGTTGGCAAGCGGTGGCTGAGGGGCGATGAAATTGATGAACAGCACCGCGACCAGGGCATGCAAGCCAGTGACGAAAATCCCGGTCAAGGCAAAACGCAAACCGCGCTGGATCAACAGGGATTTTTCCGCTGAGGTCACGGTTTTTGCGCCAGCACAAAAACGCTCAAACCAGCGAGGCGATTGATGCCCATCAATGGCAGCTCCAGGCTGCAAAGGGCCTTGAGCACCGAGTTCACCAGCGGGTGATGACGCTTGAGCTGCGAGCGTGGCGTTGCAGTCTGCGGGCCCTGTGGCAGCAAACGCAGTGCCGCCGCAATCGGGAACACCGCGCCGAAATAATAGGCACCACGCTGCACCGTCAGGCCGGCATCGCGAGCCAGTGTCTCGAACTGTGCCAGGGTGTAGCGGCGCTTGTGTTCAAGAAAGTCGTCGTGGCCGCTCCAGAGAAACTGGAACGCCGGCACCGTCATCAGAAAGCGGCTGCCGGGCGGCACTTTGTCGACGTATTCCCTGAGCAGACCGAGGTCGTCATCGACGTGTTCAAGGACATCCATCAGCAGCACGAGATCGGCGTCAATGGTTTCGATGCCGCGCCGGTAATGCACCGGTTTGCCGGTGGTGGTTGCATCTGAATCAACGGGGTAGCTGATATCCACGCACCAGGCCTCACGCGCATCGGTCTGGCTCAACAGATGATGGGAGAAAAACCCGGAACCGGCGCCCACATCGAGAATCCGCTTGATCGGCGCATTGCCGAGCAAGCGACGGGTGGCTGCCGCTTTGGAGCAGTAATACCAATGCTCGCCGATGCTGTCGCCGAGGATGTCGGTTTCCTTGAGATCCATGTGTCAGTCCTTGGGGTCGTAGACGCGACGCACCAGATAAACCGGCCGGCGTTTGGATTCGATATAAGTGCGGCCCAGGTACTCGCCGAGCACACCGATGCCAATCAATTGCAGGCCGCCAAGGAACGTGACCGCGACCATCAGCGAGGCGTAACCAGGCATGTCGACACCGTGGACCAGCGTACGCACCACGATAAAAATGGCGAAGGCAAACGACACCAGCGACACCAGTGCCCCGATGTACGTCCAGATCCGCAACGGTTCGGTGCTGAAACTGGTGATGCCTTCCAGGGCAAAATTCCACAGCCGCCAGCCGTTGAACTTGCTGTGCCCGGCCACGCGCTCGGGGCGCTCGTAATCAACGTGAGTGGTGCGGAATCCGACCCAGGCGAACAAGCCTTTCATGAAGCGTCGGGACTCCGGCAAGGTCAGCAACGCATCGACCACACAACGATCCATCAGGCGGAAGTCGCCGACGTTCTCCGGCAATGGCTGTTCGGCGATTTTATTGTGCAGGCGATAGAACCAGTGCGCCGAGGTCTGCTTGGCCCAGGTATCGCTGCGGCGACTGATGCGATGGCCCAGCACCACTTCGTAGCCTTCCCGCCAGCGCTCAATCATTTGCAGGATCACTTCAGGCGGATCCTGCAGATCGGCATCGATCGGCACCACGATCCGCCCCGTCGCCATTTGCAGACCGGCAGACAACGCCGCCTCTTTGCCGAAGTTGCGACTCAGATCGACGATGCGCAGGCGCGAGTCTCGCTGCTGGCGCTCAAGTAAACGCTGCAGCGTGGTATCAGTGCTGCCGTCATTGACGAACACCAGTTCAAGGTCAATTGACGGTTGGGTCTGAAAGACCTCATCTATGCGCAGGAGAAACGTGTCGAGACTGTCCTCCTCGTTAAAAACGGGGACAACCAGCGATAACGTCACCCGAACGGCCTGTTGCGTTCCGTGCTCAGTCAAAGGAGTGCTCTTTTTATAGTGTTTGTCGGTCGACGAAAGATTTTCGACGCCATGAGCCGTCCCGTATTAAGCAGTAGCGTCGACGGCGTTGCAAGGGTCAAACGGCGTCATTTCGGCCAAACCAGAGGCCTGACCCGGCGCTCTAGTCCGCACTCCTCAGAAACATCCGCGAACGATTGGAAACAAATGTCCGATAGCCAAAACACCCGCCTGCGCTAGGCTTGCGTCGATGCGCCACACAGGCTGTCGCACGCACAAATCGCATGGAGCGAACTGAATGTATTTCGAGATTTACAGGCAATCCAGAGGCACCCCAAGCACCGGCAAAGGCCAATGGCGCTGGAGGCTGCGCGCGGGCAATCACGAGACCATCGCCAGCGGCGAGTCGTATGTGAACAAGGCGGATTGTTTGCATGTGATCGCGCTGATCAAGGGTGCAACGGGAGAGACGCCGGTCAAGGAGATTTAACCGCGAGAGTCAATGCACGACTGCGTCCTACAGCCCTTTCCTTTTTTGTTCGAACCAGTGGCGAGTTATCCCAACGCCCCTACGCTGACCGGCGTATGGGGCAATCCGGCCCTGTTCCACCTGATCAATCGAACTCGAAAGGAGCCGTAAAAATGGCTAGAGACAAAGCGAAAGACGACAAGCACTTCAACTGCTCGCAAGAACACGAAGCGGACTATGTCGCCGGCCTCTACCCACATGCCAAGGACGAAGTGAAAACCTTCCTCAGCTCGGCATGCAAGGACAAGACGCTGCACAACTCGACGCATAAGGATGTGTATGAATTGATCAAACGGAAGCTGGGGCACTCGCAGCCGTGAGTGATTGATTGCGGGGAGTTTCAGACCCTGCAGACATGGAAAAGCCCACAGAGTGAATTCTGTGGGGCTTTTCCAAGGCACCGGAAATAAAAATCCCCGTAGATTTTCATCTACGGGGATTTTTCCATGTAATGACGCAGAGATAGGGATTCGAACCCCTTCTTGCGTCCCTGTATACCGCTTAAGGCCAGAAAATACAGTGGTTGCGCCCTTTGCTCATGGTCTACTGCGGTCTATGGCAGCCCTGATTCTGCCCTAATTTTGCCCTAAACATCTTCACGTCTGCCGCTGCTAGGCTTGAGTTTTCTCGAAAGGAGTCGACCCTTGCAAGGTGATTCTCTATACCCGATGTGCTGGAGGTGACGGGAGTTGACGTTTTGGAAGGAAAAGCATTCGTCATAGGTTGGCTCCAATGTTCATGAAACACTTTGAAGCTATTGAGGAAAACGCGGGCCACATCAAATAAGGTCTGTTCAAGCTGAGACGGTCGCATCTCGACTAGCTGTCAGCTGACCCGTTACGATTTCAGGATCGCCTCCGGCAAGCCCAACGACTGCCAATATTAACCCTCTCGATAGATCACTTTCGGATTTGGATTCAACCAGCCGATGCAACAGCTATGGGGTGTGAGGCTGGCGATCAGTTAATATTGAGATTTTGGATGCAGTGATGGTGTTAAAGGCAGTCCGCGATACGACCACCGCCGTTTATGGTCAATCCCAGGTCTCCAGAGGACAAGATCAAGTGCAGAACACTACTCATGAGGCGTACACACCTCTTTTACATTATAATCGACTCTTTTTTGATTCAGTAAGAGCTGAGATGTGAGCCACGTCGACCGTACAATCCCTTTAGGGGCACGTCCGAAAAATGCCGCTCAAGCCGATCAGCGAGATAAAAATGTCCGCGCTCGCAGTGCAGCCACTTTCAGCCTCTTCGAGGCTAGGTAAAGCGGGCCGTATCTCCACGCCCCGCTTTGAAGGGGGGCGAATTTTTTCGCTCAAATGGCTCGGATTTTTGTTTTAACAGGTAATCCATTTAAGAGTACAAAATGCCCATCTTTCCCTGTTTTTTATCTGTCGTTTTTGTGGTGCGAAACCAGTCAGCAAGTATTGAAAATATCCTGTCTGATGCGGCCGCTGTCATTGCGGATATCGTCAGTGATTATGAATTGATCGTGGTGGATAACGCCTCAGATGACGAAAGCATTCTGGTGTTGAAGCGACTGACCGCTGAAAACGGATTGGCCAATTTACAAGTGTATGCCTTAACCAAAGAGGTGGATGCGGATACCGCCTCGTGGGTTGGACTGGAGAATGCTCTTGGTGATTTCGTTGTCGTTGTCGATCCGTTGGCCGATGACATTAGATTTATCCCCAAAATGCTCGATCAAGCGGTCAGCGGTGCTGATGTGGTGTTTGCTAATAATGCGCAAAAGCCCGCACAGAGCCTTGCTTATCGTGGGGCTAACGCTGTGTTTCATGGCCTCTACAATCGCTTCAATGGTGTCCATCTGGCCAAGGAAGCACCGCAATACCGCATTCTAAGCAAGCGGGTGATCAATTTCATACTGCAGCATCCTCAGCCGGCGATGACCTATAGGCACCTTCCTGCAACAGGTGGATTCGCGCGTGCTTACCTGAACTACAGCTCCGCGCCGCAGACGTCTAGGCCCAAACGATTGGGCGAGAGCATCGATCGTGGCATGCGCTTGCTGGTCTCGACCACGCGCGCGCCGATGCGTTTGGTTACCTCGCTCTCCCTGTTTGGTGCCGTCGCCAACCTGGTGTACTGCGCTTATGTACTCGCGGTTGGCATTTTAAAGACCGATGTTGCGCCGGGATGGATCAGCTTTTCGCTGCAACAGTCGGGCATGTTCTTTCTGATCTCGCTCGTTCTGCTGGTCTTGGGCGAATACATTCTGAACATGGTCAGCCTGTCGAATGAGGGCCCGCTTTATCATGTAGGCCAAGAGTTCACCAGTGCCCGCATGACCCGGCTTGAAAAACTGAACATCGAAGAAGTGGTATCAGATTCAGCCGAGGCGACCCCCCCGACCATTGAACGTGTTTCCTGATGTCGCGCCTCGATTCAATTCGACCCAGTCAGGATGCCGTGATAATTGGGGGTGGGTTCTACGGTGCGGCTATCGCTGTGTATCTGGCCAAGCAACGCGGCCTTAAGCGCATCCTGCTGATTGAACGTGAGCCAGCGCTGCTGATGCGTGCCTCTTACAACAATCAGGCGCGGGTGCATAACGGCTATCACTACCCACGCAGTTTCACGACCGCTTATCGAAGTCGGGTAAACCTACCCAAATTTGTACGGGATTGGCCGCTCGCAGTGAAGCAAGACTTCACCAAACTCTACGCTATCGCCCGGCGAAACTCGAAAGTCACGGCCAGACAGTTCGAACGCTTTTGTCGGGAAATTGGGGCGGACATCCAGCCAGCAGATCCCGTATTGCGGGCCTTATTTGAACCCCGCCTGATCGAAGATGTGTATCTGGTCAAAGAATATGCGTTCGACACCACTCAGCTCGCTAGCTGGGCAACCCGCGAGCTTGAAGAAAGCGGTGTGCAGATCCACTACGACACACGGGTGACCGCGATCTCGAAAGGGGCACAGGTGCCGTTGCAGGTTGTAGCCGAGAAGAAAGGTGGGAGCCAGGAAGTAATCACCTGTCGCTATGTATTCAACTGCACCTATAGCGGCCTCAATCAGTTCAAGGGTGATTTCCCCGGTGTCAGTACCGGCCTCAAGCAAGAAATCACGGAAATGGCCCTGATGCAGATGCCCGAATCCCTCAATGGTTTGGGTATCACGGTGATGGATGGCCCGTTCTTCTCGATGATGCCTTTTCCGGCGCGTGGACTGCATACCTTGTCCCATGTTCGCTATACGCCGCACATGCACTGGAATGACCAGGCAGAGGTTGACCCTTACGAAAAACTGCGCCGTTACGAACGCGACACTCGCGTGGATCGGATGGTCAGAGACGTCGGACGGTATATTCCTGAAGTATTGAAAGCCAAACACATCGACTCGCTATTCGAGATTAAGACCGTTTTGGTGAAGAACGAGGGCGATGACGGAAGGCCAATCCTTTTTGAGAAGCACGCAGAGTTGCCAGGTTGTTATTCGGTGCTTGGCGGTAAAATTGACAATATTTATGACGTTCTTGAAACGCTTGAAGCCGAAAACATTGTTGGCGTCGATGATCAAGAAAAATCTACATTTGGAGCGGTGAATGTTTAATTCGCTTATTGGTTATTCGGGTTACGTGGGCGGCACCCTTCTTAAACAGGAAAAGTTCACATCGCTTTATCGCTCAACCAACATTGGCGATATCGATGATCAATCATTTGATACAGTAGTGTGTGCCGGTGCTCCGGCGCAGAAGTGGATCGCCAACCGGGAGCCAGAAGCGGATCGACAAAAAATCGAGGAGCTGATCGCACACCTCAAAACCATCCAGTGCAAAACCTTTGTTTTGATCAGTACTGTTGATGTCTTCAAGAATCCAATAGGCGTTGACGAGGACACCCCTGTCGATGAGTCGGGCCTGCATGCCTATGGTTTGCATCGTCGATTGCTGGAGAAATTCATCGAAGAGCATTTCCCGAACCACCTGATTGTTCGTCTGCCAGGACTGGTTGGCCCAGGTCTGCGCAAGAACGTCATCTTCGATTTTCTGAATGACAACAACCTTCAGGCAATTGATAGTCGGGGGGTGTTCCAGTTCTACCCGATGGTTAACCTTTGGTATGACATTCAAACTTCTCTCAATGCCGGTTTGAAGTTGGTTCACTTCACGGCAGAGCCCATTAGCGTGGAGAACATTTCCCAACAGGGTTTCGGTAGATCCTTCACCCATACCTTGGCAAACCCCGCTGCGTCCTATGACCTGCGGACCAAGCACGCCCAAGTATTTGGTGCTTCGGGCGGCTATCAATATAGCGCCCGCGAAACAATTCTGGCGGTCAGGGCCTACGCGCAGTCCGAGCCGCTGACGATTAAAGCCGATGCGGGGATGAGCGCATGAGGTTGGCGATTTCCAATATTGCGTGGGACACCGACGAAGATGAAGCGGTCGCTACGCTGCTTCAGCGGTTTGCGGTTGATGCAATAGATATCGCACCTGGCAAGTATTTTCCAGAACCAGTCAAAGCTACGAATGAGGACATTGCTCAAGTCAAAGACTGGTGGGCTGAGCGCGGGATCGAGATCACCGGCATGCAAGCCCTGTTGTTTGGCACCACGGGGCTAAACGTCTTTGGGTCTGCTGAAACCCAGGCTGCCCTGCTAACGCATTTGGCGGCCATATGCCGTATCGGCGCTGTCCTGGGGGCGACTCGGGTGGTCTTTGGGTCCCCGAAGAATCGAGATCGCAGCGGCTTGAATGATCAAGAGGCTTTGGACATCGCGATTCCTTTTTTCCGGCAGCTAGGAGATATCGCTCAGGCTTGCGGGGTGACTATCTGTCTTGAGCCCAACCCAACCTGTTACGGCGCCAACTTTATGACCACCAGCGCGGAAACCGCCGATGTGGTGAAGCGCGTTGCGCATCCAGCCATCCGGATGCAGCTAGACACTGGTGCGCTCACTATTAACGGCGAGAATCCTCTCGTGGTCTTACACGACTGCGCCCCGCTGATAGGGCATGTACATGCCAGCGAACCCGACCTATTGCCTTTGGGCGATGGTGGTACTGAGCATGGACAAATGGCTGCCGCCCTGAAGCAGTACCTGCCTACTCATGTGGTCTCCATCGAGATGGTGGCGACCAAGGAGGAGTCGCATTTGGTGTCGATGGAACGAGCTCTTCAGGTGGCGACGCAGCATTACCGCAGGGCTGGTGTTGAGGTGAACATATGAGCATGAAGTGGCTCATCCTCTTTTTAGGCATCCTCTCCAACGCTTCCGCCAGTGTTTTGGTGAAGATAGCCATGATGCCCCCGCGCAAGTTTCCGTCCCTCAGCGACCCCTTGGCCGCATTGAGTAATTGGCCATTTTGGTTGGGGCTTGGGCTATACGGCGCGGCCTTTCTGCTCTATGCCGCTGCCTTGGCGCGCCTCCCGCTGAATGTGGCACACCCGGTTCTGACCGCCGGAGCGGTAGCGACTGTCGCACTGTTTTCGGTAGTGTTTTTTCGTGAACCCTTCCACTGGACTACAGGGGCAGGGATCGTATTGGTAATTGCCGGCGTAGGGCTGATCACAGCTCGCGTGGCCTGATGGTAAACATGATGACTTCTTCTGATATTGCTCCTGCTGCCCGCGAAACGTGGCAAGTACCCTCCTATGACACTCGACTCTGGCTTGGCCGTCAGCACTCTTGGTGCGTGGTGATTCCTGTCATCAATGAGGGGGAACGCATAAAGAGCCTGCTGGCCAGAATGGCGGCGCTCAAAATCGAAAATACTGCCGACATCATTATTGTCGATGGCGGCACCACGGATGGCTCGCTGGAGTTGCAAGCGTTACAACAGGTCGGCGTGCGAGGGTTGCTGGTCAAGACGGCCCCCGGGAAACTCAGCGCCCAGCTTCGTTGCGCCTATGCCTTTGCACTGGATCAAGGCTATGAGGGCATTGTGACCATTGACGGTAATGACAAGGATGATCCTGAGGCTATATCGCGCTTTATCGACGCAATGAAACAGGGCGTAGATTTTGTGCAGGCCTCGCGCTTCGTGGCGGGTGGTGTAGCCGAGAACACTCCTAAATCGCGAGACTTTGCTATTCGCTTTATCCATGCACCGATGCTGAGCCTTTTCTCCGGATTCAAGTGGACGGATACCACTCAAGGCTTTCGGGCCTACAGCCGGAAAATGCTGCTAGACCCGAAAGTGGCACCATTTCGTGATGAATTCATGGCTTACGAACTGTTGGCGTATCTTTCATATTGCGCCCCTAGACTTGGATATAACTGCCTGGAACTCCCGACTGTTCGGCGATACCCAAAAGGCGAAGTGCCTACCAAAATTAGCGCTTTCAAAGGAAATTTTGCCGTACTTAAAACTCTTTTCCTGGCTTGCTTTGGTTCTTACTCACCAAAAAACTAAGCCTGATTATGATGAGCAAATTTAAATGAGCACCGACCTTTTTTGTGTATCGCGCCATAGATGGATGGCGATTATTCTGCTTACACTAATTCTTACCGCATCATTCGTTTTATTCAATCCCGGCATTGTCATGACTGACACAATGGCAAGATGGGCAGCAGTATTTACCATTACAGACAAGCTTGATATCGGCTGGTCCATGCAACAATGGCTTCAACCTACGATGACCATGTTCATGCTGCCAATTGGACTGCTTGGGTTGCCCACAAGTGTTTTCACTGCAGTTCAGGTTGGCTATCTGATATTAGCCTGCTCGCTGTGGATCACAATGACGTCCAGCAGAAGCCCTTTCTGGATACCATTAACATTTTTATTACCTCTGGTATTTGTCTATGTATCCTTCATAGTGCCGGACGTATGGACATTTGCTGCGATCATTATGGTTGTAGGAGCAACTTTTGCTATAGGTCAAGGCCGACGATGGGCGCCAATCACCTTATTTTTTATCTCATGTATTATTTTGTTCGGCTTTCGCCAAAATTCTCTTGTACTCATCCCAGCAGTATTTGCAATGATATTTACGGGAAAAACGATTCCACGCAAAATTAAAAGCCTACTAATAGCGTTGATCGTGCTTTCAGTCGTACTTATTTCTGCATCCCCAAAATGGTTAGGTTTCAACGAGCGTACGAGTTCAGCAGCGGCACCTGCATGGGAACTGATCGGGATGCTACGTTTGGCCGAAGAATCAAAAATAGCGATTGAGCCGTCTCTGACCTTGAAAGGGATCACCGACACAAATATTGCTATAGAACGACATTCATTTTCTACTATTGACACTCTACTCTGGGGGGAAGATGCGATCCTGTCGTCTGGCGCCATATTAGTCAATTCGGATGAGCTAAAGGCCAGATGGATAAAAATGATAATTCATCATCCTTTCATATACGCCCACATGAAAATTAGAGTTTATGAGTGCATGCTCGGCTTATGTGATAGCTATATTCAAACACAAGTATTTGCTACTGAACCCTGGCCTACCCTGAACAATCTTGTTTCGACTTACAATCAACCTACGGGAGTTAGTAGTGCGATTTTAAGCTTGGGCAACTGGATGGGTGGCGCGTTAATCGTAATTACAAAACCATTCTTTTGGCTGCCAATTACATTGTTTGTTTTTCTATTGAACTGGAGAAATTACGGACGTTATGACCGCTGGCTGATTGGCTTGACTGCTTCTTACATGGCATCCTTTTTTATACTCAATCAAGCAGCATCATTCAGATATATGTTTCCAGTTTATGTCATCTTTACGGCTTATCAGTTTAGATTTATCGGATGGCTGCTTAAGTCAATGCGCTACGAACACACCAGAAAGAGCATACGAAATAATTTAACTTCCACATAAACAGGGCAAAACCATTAATGACCGCTCGAGAAAATTGCGCGTTGAGTATCAACTCTTAAAGCCAATGAAGTCGGCCATCCGCTCATAGCTCTCGAACGGAAAGTTCACGCCGTAGCCGGCGGTCTGCCAGTAAGGCGGATCCATGCGGTGGAAGGTGGCTGGACTTGCAGGGACCATTTGCACGGACGGCGGTCGATCCGGATGTTGAAGCATCTGGACCGGCCGCTCTTTTTCACTTCAGTGTTGAGACTTCTTTGGCGTATGCCTGACAGGCCGCGAGGGCAATCAGCCCCCGGTCGCCGTCATCGGTGACGCCGACAATTCGTTGAGCATGCGCCGGGTCAAGTTCGGCTCTTGTGGGGCCATGAACCACGCCGCCGGTGGCGGTGGAGGCTGACAGCGATCCGTTGCCGGCGCCGGTGGTGGCGTCGAGTAGGACTGACAAGCGCAGATCAGCAGTGGCAAGGCGGTCGCGCAGGCGACCTTGATCACGTTGGACATCGCTCAAGGCTCGGTAATGGGTTTGTTCACTGGTTGCCAAGCGCTGCTCGAGCGCGAGGCGTTTATCCTGTTCGGCACGCTGCTGCGTGACCGAAGCGAGAGTTATCTGGTTGAGCGTTTCGGTGTGCAGGCGGCGCTGTTCGGCGAGCTGACCGCCATAACGCCAGTCCTGCACTTGCCAGATGATGGCGGCGGAACCGCCGACTAAGGCGGCCAGCAGCACGTCCTTGGCCACCAACCGATACGGTGTCGGGATCAGTTCGCCGAGACGCATAACACCGCCCTCGCCCGCCCCCACAACTCCAGCCGATCCTGCAGGCCATTGAGACCACCATTGATCCTGCGTGTGATCGTGTTGAACTCGTTTTGATCGGCCAGCGCGTTCAACCCATTCACGGACCAGAACCATGCGGCCGACTCGGCGGCCCACTGCGGCAGCTCCAGCAGTTCAGGCGTGCGCAGCAATCGCTCGTCGCCGAACAGCGCCAAGCTGCAGCGCAGGTAGTTGTCGTGACCAGTGACCTGGATCAGGCCGCGACCGCGATAGCGCTGACCATCACCATCCGCTGCCGGCGTGTTGCCCAGTTTCGCAGCCAGATTGCCGGTGTCGTATTTGCTCAGGTACTGATCCCCGCCCAATTCCCGTATGTACTGCAACTGACCCGATTCGTGACCAACTTGCGCCAGAAACGCGGCTTGGCGTTTCGGCGTGTTGATCTGCCGGTGGGCCATGGCTGCGTTGAGGGCGGATACAAAAACGCCCGCTCGGCGGCGGGCGTTGGGCATGATGGTTTGCAGCTGTTGTTCCGTGATCGACATAAACACTCCAGACATAAAAAAGCCGCACTCAAGCGGCAATGGGATGGGTTACTGCTTCTCGACGTTCACCACCTTGAGCGTGTTGGCCTCCTTCTTTTTCTTGCCCTTGGATTTGCCTTCCTTGCCGGCATTGCATTCAACTGTGGTCGACCAGCCGGATTGGGTGAACACCTGCTCCACCGAATCGGCGAGGTATTCGCCATCGAGCCCGACCTTGAAGCCCTGGGCGATGATCGGCCGTTCGGCGAAAATGTCCGTGCGCCCGGGCATTTCAAGACGCACGTCGGCGGTCGATCGGTTGAACGCCGACAGACGCGCCTTCGCGGCCGCCTTGGCCGCGCTCTCGTTGGGGTAGATATGCCGATCGGTATGCACCGCCGGCAGGCCGTCCGGAGCGTCGTCGTTGTCGACGTTGACGACCGCGAGCTTGCCGGTCTTCTTGTCCTGATGCTTGGCCGATACCGCCTTGTGCGAGTTGCGATCGCCGAGACTGAATTGCCAGCGGCTGAGGTCACTTCGCGTCAGAGTGACCGCGCCGAATGCCTTGCCGCTTGCGCTCTGGCCACCTTGGCGCGGCATGACCAGCAACTTGCCGTCGGCGACCTTGGCCGTACAGTCGTACTGCTTGGCCAGCCGGGTGATGAAGTTAAAATCGGATTCGTTGAGCTGGTCGACTCGGGGCACTTTGGTCGACACCGGGCACACCGGCTGCCAGCCATTGCGCGAGGCAATGTCGGCCACGATCTTCGACAGCGGCACGTCTTCCCAGCTTCCGCTGCGGATGGTCTTGCCACTACCGCGCATGTCACTGGCCTTGCCCTTGATCACTATCGTATCCGGCGGCCCGGACACCTCGATCGTGTCCACGGTGTAACGCCCCATGCGCGCCAAGGACGTTTCGGCATAGCCCAGATAGACCTCGATCGACGCGCCCCGCCGAGGCAGTTGCACCTGCCCATCCCGGTCGTCGATACGCAACTCAAACTCGTCGGACTCCATCCCGGGCTTGTCCGAGGTGCGTAGCAACAACAGCCGATCGTTGAGCTTGGCCGTGATGTCGGCCTCATCGGCGACGATTCTAAACATCGGGGTCATGGAATTTTGCCCAAAAAAAAGCCCGCACAGGGCGGGCAGAAAGGAATGTGTCGTTACGCGTAACGCGGTAAAGCGCCGACGGCGGCTCAGTCGTAGGTCAATCCCAAAGGCTGACGCTTTCGGCGGTCGGGGCGGGCAGATCGGGCAAGGTGATCAACACCCCGACCCGATAGGGCTGTGGCTCATCTGCCAACCCCTGATTGGCGTCGAGTACCGCCTCGGTGCTGCCGTTGAGGTGGCCGTAGTAGTTATGGCAAATGACATCGAGCATGTCCCCGTCAGATGTCCTGCATGTCATCGCCATAGCGCACAAACTCCAGGGTGAAGCCTTGTTTACGGGGGATGCCGCCGTGCAGCAGCGCGCCCTGCTCTTCGTTGATGTTCTTCAGGCACCACGTCCCGATCACTTCGCCATACCCCGTGGTGAGAGTCAGCGGCTGTAGCCTGGCGCCGATCGAGCGCAGGGTGTCGAGCTGCTTTAGCCCACCTTTGAAGCCGGGATAGATCGTGCCCTTGAGCGTCAGTTTTTCCTCGCCCATGCCGACGGCCTGCTGCGCCGGCCGGCGCGTCAAACGCTCCTGCGAGGCCCAGCGAAATTCGGTCGATCGGCTCAGTTCATCGAATGCTGCCGTGTCCAGGTTGAAGAAATACGGCTGAAGTTTCGGGTCGCGCGGCTGAATGATCATCAAGTGCGGGAACGGCTTCACCGCTTCCGGCGCCGGTGTAGCGTCGGCCGCGAACGCACTGGTGGGCATGATGTTGGCTAAGGCCGGGCTGACCTTGCCGGCAACGTTGTTGATCGCCGTCGCGGCCTTGCCAGCCTGCTCCTTCAACGTGCCCAGCCGCTCCTGCACCTCGGCGGCGGCGCGAGTCGCTCGACCGTAGACCGCCACCACCTGACCGACCTTGGCCTGTGCTGCGTCGACGCCGCGCATCACCCGCTGAAGTTTGGCGCCGATCGCTGGCCCCACAAACGGGATGTTTTCCAGCTCGGATGCCGCGCCGGTCAGCTCGCGGATGGCGCCGTTGACCGGGGTCAACATGCCATCCGCGCTACGCCGACCGGTTTCCGCCGCCTCGACCAAATACTTGAGGCTTGATTGCATCTGTTCCATGTAGGCCATGAAACCTCCTTACACATGGGGTTCGTCGTACAGCTTGGCGGCGCTCTGTTTCGCCGCGTCCGCCATCATTCGCTGCATGTGCGGCATCATTTCTTGAGCCAAGCGCTGCGGGTCTTTGACATCGCCCTGCACCGTGACTGGCATGTTCAGCGAATACTGAAACTGCTGATCCACCTTGGCCGGCTCGGGCTTCTCCGGCTCCTTGGGCTGGATCGCCAAGGCCGCCGACTTCAGCAGCTCCGTGACGGCCATCGAGCGCGCCACATCTCCCAGCACCGGACCTTGCGGCGCCACGGGCGCCATCATCAGCGGCGTGGCCGGCACCGGCGCTTTGTCCTCAGGCTTTTCATCGTCGTCGCCGAATATCGCCTTGCTCAAGGTCGCGCCAAGCGTCGCACCGCCTTCGCTGCCGAGATAGGCACCGATCAAACCGCCGACGGCCGTGCCGATGATCGGCACTACCGAACCGATCGCCGCGCCCGCCGCTGCACCGGCCATAGTGCCGGCCATGTTGCCAGCGGCCGCCCCGTAACCCTCGGCCTGCTCACCCTTGGATCCGCCGTTCTGGAATGTTTCAAAAGCCATAGCGCCGGCATCCAACAGCGAACCGCCCGGGATCATCTTGGCGGCCTTGCCGACCTTACCGACCGCCTTCACCACGCCACCCAGCCGGGCCATGGCCCCCGAGGGCACAGGTGGCGGCGGGGGCACGGGCAGATTCAACGCTGCCCGACGGCGCGCGGTGCGCCTCGCTCGGCGTCCCGGCCGACGCGATCCGCCCGGGCCATTCGCTCCACCGGCACCGGCACCACCACCCATGGCATTGGCGTTGACGACAAACACCTTTTTCACACCGCCGTCATTACCACCTTCGCCGCCGGCGCTGTCATCATCGCCACCTGAGGCCGCTTCCTTCGCCAGCGAAACAACCTTGAGACCGGCGGTGATCAGGTTGAACTTGCCGGCCTTCTTGCCTTCACCCTCGCCGCCCTCACCTTCGCCCTCGCCTTCACCGTCGACGGGAACGCCCTTGTACGCAGCCACAGCCTTAAGGCCGGTCTCCACCAGCGACAGCGCCTTGCTGGCTTTGCTCTTGGGTTCATCGTCCTTGTCGTCGCCACCGCCTTCCCCGTCCTTGGCATTGGTCACAAAGACCTTCTGCACTTCACCGGACTTGCCCCCCCCCAGCGAACCGCGCGCCAGATTGAACAGGCCTTTGCCGATCTTGAACGAACTGAAAAGCCCCTTCAGGGCGATCAGCCCACCACCAACCGCGACGATGCCCGTCACCACCCCGGGCGCGCTGTCAGACAGCGAGGTGATGCCCCGGGTGACTTTGGTCAGCGTCTCGG
Source organism: Pseudomonas sp. FW305-7 (assembly GCF_058786735.1). NCBI lineage: Bacteria > Pseudomonadati > Pseudomonadota > Gammaproteobacteria > Pseudomonadales > Pseudomonadaceae > Pseudomonas > Pseudomonas sp. FW305-7. Next base: position 106,313 of record NZ_JBYSZA010000018.1, on the reverse strand, counting down.
CGACGGTGTCCGTCACCGGCCGCAGCGCATCGCCGACGCTGCGCATGGCGTCATCCATCGACTGCGCCACTTCGGCCCACTTCTGCGACGACGACTGACGCCGCTCGGCAAGGTTCTTGTCGAGGATCCCGGCTGCATCGCGTGAATCGTTCTTGAGCTGGGAATACAGCGCCTTGTTCTGCATGTAGGCCGACAGTGCGGCCTTGACCTGCATGTCGGCGAACAGATCGCCGGTTTTCAAGGATTCTTCCAGCGAGGCCATCATGGCCTTGGCCTTCTCCGGATCCGCCTCCTTGCTGATCTTCGACGTCGCTTCAGCCATCGCCGCCGCGCGCTTCGGATCGGTCGCCTGAATGTACTTCTGCGCCAACGCCATACTGGTTTCCAGCGTCGACATGCCGTTTTGCAAACCGGTCTGCATCGATCCCTTGTAGTCGATGCCCGCCTTCTTGTACGCCTGGACGGTGTCGGTCGAGCCGATTTTGCCCATCCAGTTTTTCAGGTTGTTAGCCGCCTCGTCCGAGCTGCCGGCCTGTTTCATTTGCACCTGCAGCATGGCGCCCAACTGCGTCACCGCGTCCATGCCGGTGATGCCGTTGCTGGCCATGTTGGCCAGCAGCTCGGGGAACCACTTGGCCATATCGGCCGCTTCAAAGCTGCCCGCCTGCCCTTGGTAGGCGATCGCCTCCAGCGCCTGCTGCATCTGTTTCGGGTCGGTGATTTTGGCGTTCTGCCCTAAGGCGTTGATCATCTTGGCCGTGTCGACGCCACTGGAGCCCTGCCCGACCACGAACTTGGCCGCGACGGGGGCGTACTCCAGCGCCTTGCTCAGGTCCATACCGGCGCCAACCAACTGATTGACCACGTCAGCCACATCGTTACGCGCCATGCCGTTATCGCGTGAGGTGTCGATGATCTTGCGCGACATCTCCTGCTCTTGCGGCTTGTTGGCAATGCCGGCCTTGATCGCGATGTCACGCACGATCGCGCCAAAATCGGCGCTGACCTTGGTCGGCACTGCCATTGCACCGACACCCACCACAGCCGCGCCGACAGTGCCCTTCATGCCCTTTACGCCAGAATCAATCTGCTGATGACCCTTGGCTTTCAGCTCGGCTTTGTTGGCCGTCTGCCCCATCGAGCGATAGGCTTTTTCCAGCCGGCCGACCTCGATCCCCTGCTTTTTCAGGCTGTCGAGGTTCGAGTTCAAACGGCTGAGTAATTTGGACGCACCGGCAGCGCCGGTGTCGTGAGCCTTTTTCCATTCTTCGCGCAGGCGGATGGTGTCGCCAATCGTGCGCTGCAGCACGCGCGCTTTGTTGCCTTCAGCCTCAAGGCGCTTGATGCGCCCGGTGACGTCTTTGAACGCGGAGCCGACCGTCGAACTGACGGCGCCGCCAATGACCAGCCCGAGGGCGAGTTTGTTTGCCATGTCATGGCCCCCATGTGCCCAGCATTACCGGGGCAGCTCAATCCGTGAGCCACCACACCATTTCTGCAAAGGGCATTGCCTGGATCTCGGCGGCGGAGAATCCAGTCTCCGCCGCCAGCCGTTTCGCGGCCGCCTTGATCACGCCGGGCTTAAAGCCCGTCTTCGTTGTCCAGGCGAAAATAGCCGGCCTGCAAGCGGTTGAAGTCCACCATCTTCAGCCCTTCCAGCTCGACAACAGGCACACCGGACAACGCGGCAAACAACACCAGCTCGCGCTGTTCGTCGTCGCCACCCACTTCACGGTTCGCTTCGCGCACGTCACGCACAGTCGGCGAACGCAGGGCCAGCTTGTCGACCGTCACGCCGTTGAGTTCGCTCGGGTGCGAAAGCGTGACGATGACCTGATCCGTGCTGATCGACAGCCACGCCGGCTTTTTGGTCGAGTAGTCGGTGTCCGGCACCAGATGCGAATAGGCCGCTTGCACGCGGCGATAGTCCGCCAGCTTTAGCCCCTCCAGATCCTTGAGCCCCATCTCGGCCAAGCCGGCGAACATCATCAACTCGCGCTGCTCGGCGTCGCCCTTGGCCGCGCGATCGGCCGCACGCACCGCGCGAACGGTTGGAGCGCGCAAGGTCAACGTTTCGACGTTGACGCCGTTGGCCTCGCTCGGACGCGTGAGCGTCACCACGGCGCCGTCAGCGGTGATCGCCAGCCAGGCCGGCAGCGGTTTATCAGTTGCTTGAGTCATGTGGATCTATTCCCTTAGAGGCCGAGTGCGGCGCGCACTTCCAGCAGTTGGTCTTTGCCGTCGATGATCTGGATGCCCGCGACCATGTCGATCTCGTACATCAGGCGGCCGTCGATTTCGAGCTTGTAGTAGGTGGCCGCGATGGCGTGCTTGATCTCGGCCGCATCACCGGCCTTCCAGTCACCCAGATCGACCTCTTTGAGGCGACCACGCAGGGTGGCCACGACCGCTGTAGTCGCGCCCTTCAAGCCCTTGAAGGCGCCCCGGAACGTGGCATTGAAGGCGGTGCCATCGGCCAGACCGAAGAACTTCAGCGACTCACGGCGCACGCCCTTTGTGACAAAGGATGCTTCCAGCTTTTCAATGCCCTGATCCATCTCGACCGGGCCGGCCATACCGCCGCCGCGATACTCGTCCATCTTGAGGGACAGCTTGGGCAGCGTCAGGCTTGGCACGTCGCCGGCGAAGTTCACGCCATCAACGAACAGATTGGTGTTAAACAAAGTCTGAGGAATCATTTGCTACGCCCCCTTAGGCTGCTTCAAGCACTTCGGTCATCCATTGATCGGTGACTTCGAAAAGGAAATTCGGGTTTTCTGCCGGCGGCACGTCGGTGAAACGGATGCGCCAATACACCTTGCCTTGGGCGATCTGGCTGGCCGTGTTCAGCTCGGTGTCCGGAAACACTTCAAAATTAATGATTGCGCCCTGGGCTTTCAGGTCGCGCATGAACGCTTCAAGGCCGTTGGTCACGTCGCTGACGTAAGTCTTGGTAATCGAGCGGTCGACCGCCCACTTGTGCCCGGCCTGCACCGCGTCCATGAGAATGAACAGCGTGCGCACGCGGGTGACGAACGCCCATTTCGGATCGCTCGACAGCGTGCGGTTGCCCCACAGGCGGTAGCCGTCATCGCGAAGGATCGTCGCAATATTGGCGTTGTTGAGCAGGTTGGCCCGGCAAGTCTCGTCGCCGTCCAGATACTCGACCGCGCGGGTAGTGCCGGTGATGCCGGTGAACTCCTTGTTCGACGGCGAGGCCCAGAAACCGTATTCAGCATCCGTCCAGGCGAACAAGCCCGCCGCCCACGCCGAGCTGGGCGCGTCGACTGTCTTGCTGGTGACGGTGTCCCAGAACTGGACGCCCGGGTCGACCATGTACAGGTTGCGACTGCCGAAGTTCTCGGCGTAGGCAATTGCAGCCTCGTCAGTTGTTCCCGGGCCGTCGATGATGGCGATCGCGCGCAACTTCTGCGCCACGCTGTCGATGGCCGTGGCCACCGCTTGCGTGGCGGTATGGCCCGGCGCGATCAACAACCGCGGCTGTGCGTTGTACAGGCTTTTGCCATCGATCAGCGCCTGTAGACCGGTGCGCTGACCCGAGGCCAGAACGCCGCCGATGATCGCTGAGGTTTGCAGCGCCGCATCCTCCAGCTTGGGCACGCCGATCGCAACAATCACCGCCTTGGCTTTGACGTAGATCGCCTGACAGGCCTTGGTGATCGCCGAGTCGGCGCCGAAGGCGGCGATCGCCTCGCGCTCGGTGGTGATCAACTTCAGCTCGCCGGCCTTGGCCGTACCGCCGCCGAGGACGCCCGGGGTAAAGGTGCTGCACAGACCAATGATCGAAGACGACGGCAGCGAAATGGTGCGCGCCCCCGTCTTGATTTCGGTGGTCGTAACGCCGTGAAAGAAACTCATAAAGTCCAATCTCCAGAAACGAAAAAGCCCCGCATAAGCGAGGCTGTTGTGGGGTGTTCGTGTTACGCGTAACGGAAAAGAAAACGCCCCGTCAGTGCGGGGCGTTTATTGGATCTGGTCGGCCAACCAAGAAGGTGCCGGCGGCCGATGATCAATTAATGGGAACTCGCCAGACTCTGGCCAGTTGCGCAACGCACGGCGATACGACTGAAGCCCTGCATATTGCTCAGCCGTCAACGTGGTGTCGGCGTCATCCTCCAACTCGTCGCGGTGACGGCTTACCACACCGTCCGTAATCGAAAGCTGTTCGTCTCGCCATGTGCGCTCAATTGCGGCGTAGGCCTCAGGTGGACGCGGCGGAGGATCCATCAGCACCGGAAAGCCTTCCGGATTCGCAACGATGAATCCAGAGGCCTGCCCTTCCAACAAGGACTTATATAGATCCTCCGAGATTTCCACGGCCCCTTCCGGCAGATCCGTAGCATCACCATAAAAGCCGCCAGTCATCGCAGAATAAAACATGTCACCTCCTCAATATCCGATGGCCAAATATCTGACACTCTGCGCCCCATTCGGATCGGGCGTTTCGGCGGTAAACCTCGTGGTGGAGATGTTCCGGGCAATGACCGACAGGTTTGCCTTATGGCCGAAATGCGTGGCGACCACAGACGCACAGGCATTAGGAAATGCGCGCGGGAATGTAATGTAAGTATCAACCCCCGCACTGGCGCCGTCGTTGCCATCATTCGGCATCGCAAGGCCTTGCCCCCATTGAATAATCAGACCCGTCGGCAGCTTCTGATGTCCGTTAGCGAGGAGTGACGCGGCGAAGTCATCACACTTTCTAAGCGACGCGCTCCCACCTATGAGCCTCCATGTACCGACCCCATTAGACTCAAACACGGCAGAATCGCCCAATCCGATAACGATGTAAGTTCCACCTGCGTAGTTGTCGAGAATGTCAGCGCCTTGCCGCTGAACAATCCAGGTCGATACCGGATTTGTTGCCATAAAGTGAATCTGCGACCCACCTGGGACGCTAGACGCGAGGGGTAACGTAGTGGTGAATGGCGTCGAACCGCCTCCGACAATAAGCTGACCAATTGCGTTAGCGCCTAGTGTTGTCGATGAGCTCACTGCCGTTTCTGCGCGCAGGTTGCCAAGTCCCCGCTGCACAAACTCGGTCGTAGCAAGCCTTAGCGAGCTATCGAATTGAGGCTGAGTCAGGAAGTTCGGCCCACTCATAACCGCCGCGTAACGTAAAGCAACGGTGCCGCCGATCAGCCGCCACTGGTCTTGCAGGCGGATAAATTCAGCCGTATCGCCCAGCGCCATCAGAATCGGCCCGGTGACGCCCGTCGAGGTGTAAACCACATCGGTTCCGGCGCCGACGACTCTCAGGCCACCAGCACCCGCACAGGCAAGCGTGACAGTAGCGCCCTGGGCGATACTTGCCGAAGGCGGTAAGGTCGCGGTGAGTTGCCCCGCATTGGAAAAGCTGTGAAGGCCGCCGACATGTGCAGCCGTAAGCGCCAAATCCGCGCTGTTTGAGGTAAAGCCTGAAAACTCGACCCCGCTGCGCTTCACGAATTCCGCCGTAGCCAGCAACTTGCTGGTGTCAAATTGCGCCGGCGTCGGCGCCATTGGACTGCCGACAAAGATCGGAGAAAACAAACGCGCGAGGCCGTCGGTGATGTCCTTGAACACCAAGGGCGTGACGCCTACAACAATCGCCCCATCTGTCACCAACTGCCAAATCGTGTCGGCCTGAGTAGCACCCACCTCAACCGCCAGCGTCATATTCGGCGTGACCTTGACATTGCTGTCGGCATCTTTGGCGCGCGCCCAGGCTCCGGCTGCCACCACGTATGGCCCGTTATCCTTCGCCACCGCCTGATTCTTTACCAGCACCCGGTCGCCGGCGTTCAGCGAAACGCCATCCACCACCTGCAAACCGGACAAAGCAATGTTGGCCGTGGTCGCCGCACGAACTGACTGCTTGATATCCAGCCTGCTCAGCTCGTCCAGAATCCTGGAATCAACGTATTCGCGAGTCGCCAGCACCACCGCAGGATCGATCTTGAGCGTGATATTGCCAGTGTTGCTGACCACGAAATTCATCCGCACGACTTGCGTGCGGCCCGAGCCTTGCGACAGCAGCGGCTTGAAGCTCGGCGCGCAGTTGGCCACCGCCACCAGATCGCCGTCCGCGTCGTACAGACCGATTTCGCGGATCCACTTGCCACCCTCATCGGCTGGAATGATCTGCTCGGCGATGATCACCGCCGGGTTGACCGGGTCAACCCGAAGCTGATTCAACGGCTTGCGGCGCCACTCGTTGAGCAGCTTGTTTTGCGCGGCCGACGGAATCGGATTAGGCGGATCGGCCAGCCCGCCCGGGTTGGCATCCCCAACGCCCATTTCTGTGAGCTTCCAAGGAATGCCGAGCGCGTCGGCATTCGCCTGCTTGGCCATCCCCACGTTCGTGAGGATCGCGAAAAACTGCGAATTCGCATCAATCATAATAAACGTCCAGGGTGTCTATAGTGTGTTCACGCCCGATCACGCCAAAGTTGCCAGTGACTTCGATGTCACGCATGACGGGTGGGTAAACGTCGATTTCGTCACCTTCGTAGAGGGACACAGCGATATTCAGATTGCCTTTTGTTTCGAGGCTAATGGCCAGCCCGGTCAACTGACGACTGACAGGCTTGGCATCGTCAATCAGGCGCTCAAGCTCCTGATACATTTCTTCTGTGATGCCGGTATCGAGAACTCCGACCTTCAGCGCGAAGGTGCCCGGCACGCCTTCGGGCACAGTTTGGAACCACTCGACAATCTCGATCAGATAACCCAACGGTTCGACCACCCGGCGCAGCGCGCCGATGGTGCCTTTGTGCTTGTGGATGTAGTACGACGCCTTGATGGCCGCGCGCTTGGTAGCCTCGCTCCACCGGTAATCCCAGCGATCCACCGACCACGCCCATGCCAGATGCGGCAATAGATGCACCGGGCAGGTATCGGCGTTATAGAGGTCGCGCAGAGGGATAATGGTCTTTTCGAAGAGCGCGGCCTCCATGGCCCGTTCCAGTTGCGTGCTGTTGAGTGGCAGTAGACTTTTCATATCAACCTGCCAGCCTCACGTTGTACCGCTTGCAGAACGCCGCTTGCGCCTTGGTCGGTGCCAGATCTTGCCACCCGACCAACTCAACCCGGGCAACGCCGGCAACGTGCAACTGGGCGTCAACAGCGGAGCGGGCGACCTCGACGCCCAGCCGCTTGCGGGGATTTATCCAGGCTGCCAAACGGCTTTTCGCCTCGGCCAAACTGGCATCCGCTTCCGGGCCGGCACCGGCCATGTGCAAGATGGCGTCAATCTCGTAGCGGATCACCTGCGCGCTCTGCACGGTCACCCGATCAGCGACCGGCCGCACATCATCGTCATTCAGCGCAGCGGCCACCGTCGCCAGCAGCTCCGGCGGCGCTTCGCCTTCCCCGTCCAACCCCAGGACCGTGACCGTGACGTAACAAGGCGCAGGGCTTTCGGCCGTAGCATCTGCCACCCGCCCAGAGGCGTTACGTGCATGCAGGATGTAGCTGTTACGAGGGCCGGCCGTGGTCAGACCTTCATAGGCCAACTGGATACGCTCGCGAAACGGGTCGTCGTCTTCCATGACTTTGGGCACCGGTGGCACCGCCAGCAGATCCTCAGCCTGAATGACCAGGCGCTTAAGATTGACGTTCGCCCCCAAGTGATCGAGGTCACCGCGAATGGCGTGCGCCAGCAATAGCGCCTTGCCGGCGTCATTAACGCGGGCGCGGTTGCCGACCTTGTTGTAAGCCCCGACCTCCAGCACTTTGACCACTGGATCGCTTTCCAGCGCGGCCGTCCAGTTACCGCCCATGTACCCGCGAAACACGCTCAGCCCGTCCTGATAAACCTCTTCGAAGTCCAGAGGTTCCAGCACGGTCGGCGCGGGCAACGACGACAGACCCACGGTACTCATGCGGCCACCTCCAACGTGACGCTGTCGCCCAGGTACTTCCCGACGATTTGCAAATTGATTTGCCCGCCAATGACGGAAATGACGCGCACCTGATCCAACTTCAAACGCGGCTCCCAGCGCCCCAAAGCGCGGGCAACCTCAGCCTGTACGGCACTTTTCCAGCCTTCATTGATGGGCAAATCGACAAACCGCCGTAGCTTGCTGCCGTACTCCATACGGTGCCGGCGACTGCCCAGCGGCGTGCTCAAGATGTCGGCAATGGATTGCCGCAGATGCTCGGTGCCGGATATGGGTAGGCCGGTGTGGCGATCCATTCCGATCATCGATGTCACTCCTTGAACGGCTCGTATTCTTCGCTGGCTTTCAGGAACTTGACCGCTTCGATGTCGGAGGCCGGCACCACGACTGTCGCTTTGTCGACCGGATAGGAACGGTCAATACCGGGCACGATCAACAGTCGCGACGTGTAAAGCTTGTCGCGGAATTTCAAGGACTCTGGCGATGAGAACGGTGAGGATGACAATGCCGGTTCCGAGGACGTTTGCACCTCAGTTGAGGTGGTATCGATCTTGGCCATGTATTTCTCCAGGCATGAAAAAGCCCGCACTGGGCGGGCTGTCGTGAATGAATTAATGCGTGTGGTGATTACTGTTTCCGGTGGCGTCAATGATTGCGCCGGCGCTGGTGATGCCTTTCGTGACGTGTAACGCCCCTTCGATCAGCACCGCCGCTTTCAGATTGATGTTGCCGGTGGTCACGCTCACGGCGCTATCAGTTACAACCGCTTCCGTGCTCGCCACTTTGATGCTGACCGTACCACTCGGTAGGGTGATGGTGTAACTCTTGGCCTGCCAGTCATAGATGAGCGAGCCGCCGTCATCAAAACGCCAAACCTCGACGTGGTCGCGGTTATCCGGCGGCGGTCCGGCATTGCCATACAGGCCAGGGACAAACGTGCCTTGCGACACGTCACCGCTGGGACTGATCAAACTACCCTGCTCGCCCAAAGACGGTGCCCGCCAGTGCCTGGCCTTGCCCGCTGCGATGCTGTGCCAGCGCACCCAAGCGCTGACCCATTCGCTGCCGTCCGACACGCGACATACCGGCGGCGAAGCGGACAGATCCACCGCGACCACGTAGCAAGCCTTAACCGCCCCCGCGATCATGCGGTCATGTTGGGCGCTGGCATAACTCATGGCAGATCCTCGGGCCTGAATGGTCCGTCACCCGGCTCAACGTCAAACACCAACGTCCCCGATGGCTGATCCGGCCAAGGCCAGCAGGTTTCACCGAGGTAGATCTGCTGTGTCCATTCCACGACCCAGACCGTGTAGCCGTCCAGTTCGGGTTTGGTCCAGTCCTGCATGGCCTGGACGAACTCGGCCGGCTCGACCTCTACGCCCCAAGACTGCGCCCTTAGTAGAACGGCCAACTGACCCGCCAAGAACACTGCTTGCTGATGATGGTCGAGCTGGATGGGATCGGTGATCACTCGCGCCTCAAACTTGCAGGCCAAGCAGGTTTCTCCCGTCCCCGGATCAACGCCCGGCTCCATTTCTGCCAGTTCCACCAGCACCGCCGGCAAGGCGACGCGATCATCAATGTTGGGCCAGACCGCAGCCGTCTGAACGCCCGGCAAATGATCGTGAAGATGTCGTTCGATGGCCCGATACAGCTGCTCAAGACTGAATGGTTCGTCGACTGAATCCATCACGTCATTTCCCCTTCAAGTACTTCTGCACTTCAAAATTGAGTTCCTGCTGCAGGACATGCACCAGGTGTTCGTCTGCTTTACGCACCCAGCTATCGAAGTGCGGTCGGGCTTGCTCCAGCGACACCTTGGCCTTGGCCAGCGGGAAGCGGTTGTCATGTTCGGCAATCCAGCCCGAACTCGCGCCGCCGGCTGCACTGACATCGCTATCGGGGTAATCCGAAGATTTGAAATGCTTGCTGCCGACGCGGATCCAGACATCTGCGCTGCTCCCATAGACTCGCTTGTGGAACGCGCCCTGGAAGCGTCGCCCCGCGACTGACACACCGGATCGGGTTTGCCGTGCCCGGCCTATGCGGCTGGCTTCCATAGCGTTGAGGCCGAACCACAATTTGCCGCTGTTCGCGCCGCCGCTGACCGGGTAGGCCCGCAGACGTTGCCGCACAGCGGCGACCGCAATGCGTTCCTGCCGGCCGACGGCGCGAGCGATGTGGGTAGCAAGCCAGCGCAAGGTTTTATTGATCGCGCGACGCTGGGCATTGGCTGCTGCTTTCGGCACCAGGGCGGCAAAGTCCTGAAAAGCTTTCACGTCTGCCGCCGAGGTTTGCAGCGAGATCATCCCGCCACTGGCTGAGGGTTTGAAATAGCTGCCGACGCTCATGCTTTAGCCCTCAAAATCAATGCCACCCAGCCTGAACCATCTGGCTCCAGCTTGACCAGATCGTACTGGCCTCCCCCGTCCTGCTTTGCCAGATCTACAACGACCAGTTGCCCCGGCTCAACACCCGCCGCATCGACGACGCGAATCTCAAATTGCGGCTCGCGCATTGCGGTGTTGATCCGCCCCATGCGCGGCTGCAGCCATGGCGCGGAAAAGAAACCGGCGATCTCTCGACCGCCGACCGTTGCCATGTCGCCCAAGCCATCCAACACCAGGGCGTCCATGTCGTCGCTCAATTCGCGAAAACCCATCACTCACCGCCGCTGTCGTCGTCCTCATTGGCAACGCCCGATTTCTGGCGCAGCAGTTCTTGGGCTCGGGGGTCCTTGAGCGGAGCGATACGCCCTTCGGCGAGTAACGCTTCCTCAATCCCTTTACTTGGCGGACTGTAAGGCTCGCCCTTCACAACAACGACGCGGCCATCCTGCACGCAACCGTCGATCACCAGAAAATCGGCTTTCTTGGCCATGTCACACCACCTTGGCGTAAATGAACGCATCCGGTTCAAGCAGGCCAGCCAATGCCGCACTCTGCAGCTTCAGCCAACGAGCGCTCGGCTCTTGGGTCACCCAACTCTTCGGGAAGCGCGCCGCTTCGACCAAGCCGCTTTCCACGGCTTCCAGATCTTGAATCGCCCCGTACAGCATGGCGTTGCGCGTGGACGTCGAGCCGAGAATCAAGCCACCCGCCGGGATCATTGGTTGCTCGTCATCCTCGTCGTCCAGATACCACTCGTCATAACCGTAAAGGTCGACGCCGGGATCATTCAGGTAGCCCAGGTAAGTCACGCCGTCTGGCAGTTCCTCTGGCTTGATCAAGCCCATGTCAACGCGGCGAGTGTTGAGTTGTTTCATCACCATTGCACTGGATTGAAAGGCGTCCAGCGCTTCGCCGCTCATGGCTACGGTGTTTGCCGTGCGGCCGGAGTCCTTGGCGATCTTGCGCTTCCAGCTACGAAGATTGGCAATTGGGTCACCGTCTTCGGTGCCCCACTGACCGCTGCCCAGGCTGATCTTGTGATCGGGGGCCATCAGGAAGTCGATGGTGTCATCCACCCCTTCCCCCACGACGCGAACCTTCCCAGTGGTGAGTGCCTGGGCGCACATCCATTCTTCCCGGCGGATGATTTCGTCGTCCAGATCGCGCAGGTCCTTACCGAGCAACTGCCCGGCACGCTCCAGCGGAGTACGCGAGGAAAACGGGTTGTCGCCGGCCGAACGCTTGAGCACCAGCTCGGCGGTGGTTTCGCGCTTGGGTTGAATGTACGGCGGGCTGTAGGTGCTGGTGGTATAGCCTTCGCGCAACGACACACTGCCCGGCAGGCGAGGATTAACAAACGGCGCCATTTTGCGTTTGCCTTTGATGATGTCGATGTCCACGGTTTTGGTCGGGAACGTGACAGGACTGCCACCGTTGAAAAAAGTGTTCAGCAAAAAGCGCCGCGCGGTTGGCATCTGCTCAACCGCTTCAAGCATTGTGCGGGTATCAAAAATATCCATCAAAGACTCCGAATTAACGAACGAACAGGCACAGGGAACGCAGCGCAGCTTTTGCCTGCGCCAAAGTAAAACCCTCGCCGAGTGTGAGTTGACTGGCCAGCACTTCACCGGTCAGGCGGATTGGCGCTACCTGCGCGCCTGAGGTCGTATCAGTGAACTGATCCAGTACAGCCGCAGGAGCTTCGGAGCCATCGGTTGCTGCGGCCTTGCTCAGCACATATTCGCCACTGGCCGTTACTTGCCCAAGGACGGCGCCTCGACTGAGCTTCTGGCCGGAAGCGATCACGGCGGTGTCGATCATCACCGGGAAGGCACCGGCGGACAGCTGGTCCGGGACATAGGTTTGGCGTTCTGGGTTGCTCATGATGTTCTCCAATCAGCGGCGCGAGGCGCCCTCGACAATGGCGTTTACGACGGCCTTGCGCTCACCCTGAGCGGCATCGCCCGTCGGAGTGGACGTCGATGCGCCAGTGGCATCGGCCTTGATGGCGTTCAGAGAAATGCCGCGATCCTGCGCTGCCTTGAACAGCTGTAGCGCTGTGGCTTCAACCGTTGTGCCTGCGTCGATGGCAGCGGCGATTTCAGTTTCGAAACCCTTGCTGGCCATTGCATTGATGCCAGTGATGCGTTGCCGCTCTGCAGTAGCGCCTTCCTCGCGACTTTGGGTGCGGATGCTTTCGAGATCCGGTTGGCTCGCCTGAGCGATTTCGATGGTTTGCGGATCCGTGCCGGCGGCCAGCGCCTCACGCAACTCCGCCGTGCTGCTGACGGTGGTCATGTTGTATTTCCTCGGTTGAGTGGCGGCCGGTTTGGCCAGTTCGGTAATCAATGTTTCAAGCGACCCCAGACGGTGGGCCAAGCCGGACTCGACAGCCGCGGCGCCAACGCGCAGGCCGCCGAAGTCGCCCATCTCTGGGACACGCTCCGGCTCCACGCCCAGGTTGCGAGCTACCTTGGCGACGAACACATCGCCCATGGCATCGACTGTTTCGCCGACCTTGGCCCGCCCCTCTTCTGTAGAGAGATCCACGCGCTTGTTCGGGGCATTGCGGCTGACGATCTGATAGCGCTTACGGCCGTTGCCTTCCTCGCCGCCGACCACGGCTTCGACGACCACACCGATACTCCCGGCGAGCGCCGTTTCGTCGATGACGATTTCGCTGGCAGCTGACGCAATCCAATAGGCCGCGCTTGCACCAGTGCCGCCGATGTAGGCAACGATGCGTTTACGGTCACGGGCCGCATGGATCTGGTCAGCCAGTTCGTTGATGCCGGCGGCAACGCCGCCTGGGCTATCGATGTTGAGGATGATCGCGCTGATCTTGGGATCATCGAGCGCGGCCTGCAGGTCGGTGGCCAGCACCTGAGTGCTGGTCGCACCGCTGATCTCGGTGAAAAGGTTGGCATAGCGAAACACCGGACCGACTACCGGGATGATCGCCACACCATTGCGTACGCTGACAGTGCGGCTGTTATCCAGTCGCATGCCAGTGCGTGTTTCCAGCGCCGCCGGATCGCCCATGCGGTCTGCAATGGTCAGCAAGTTATCCAGGGCGCCGGGCAGCATCAGCCACGGCTGCGATGCAGCCAGCTCGAATGCGCGGGGCATGGTTATTCCTCGTTGGGGTTGGCGGACGGCGGTGTTTCCTGCTCCCGCCCTTTGGGTAAAACGTGCAGGCCATCGTTGCGCCGCTGGGCGACTTCGCGCACGCGCTGCCGATACACCTGCTGCCACGGCTCGCCGGTCATTGCGGCGGTTTCCAGTGTTTCGTTGCTGACACCAATCTCGATGCGCTTACCGGCAGCATTGGCCTCTTTCAACTCATCAATGGCGCCCCGAGCGGGGCCGATCCAGATGGCCTGGCAGTAGGCTCTGCGTTTCGCCGGGTCCGCATAACCCGGCAGGCTGATCAATCCACGGGCCACCGCCTCATCAATCAGCAATTCCCGACTGGGCTGGCAAAAGTCACAGATCAACCACCAGCGGCGTAGGCTGTAAAAACGCCACGCCTGCAACATCGCCGCTCGGGCTGCGCTATAGCTGCTGCTGTAGTGGAGCAACAGCTCTTCCATCGGTTGCTCTAAAGCAGCGCCGATTTCCTTCACCACTGCCGTAAAGAACGGATCGAATTGCGCATTAGGCCGCGCAGGATTGGCGATTACCGGTTCCTCACCTTGGCCCAGGTCAACAATCGCCCCCTCGCCCAGAGCCAGTTCGCCGTCAGCCGTTGTGTCACCTGCGGGACCGTCGCCCTCGTTGGCTAATGCGGTCAGCGGGAGATTCCCGACTTGAAAGTCGTTGGTCTTTTTGATGAACACCGTGAACATTGCGGAGATCACCGCCGCCATCAGCTCGGCGCTGCTGTAGCGCTCCAGCTTCTGCAGCGGTTCCAGCACCGGAGCCAGGTAAGGCGCTCCGCGCTTCTGTCCGGGACGCTCCTTGTCGGCCATGACGTGCATGACGCGACGCCGGCCCGTGGCCTCGCCAAAGGCCGGCAGACGCTCCCATTTCAGCGCTTGGCCGGCGGTGTATTCGTTGGGGTATCCAGTGCAGACGTGATACGCCAAAGGCGCCCCCAGCCGGTCAAACTCGACGCCGTCCACGAGGTTTGCGCCGTCAAGTTGCCCGGCTGGATTGCAGACCCGGTCCGATTCGATCAACTGCAAGCGCGTGCTGAAGATGCAACCGGGGCGCTCATCGTCAGGACTGGCAATCAGCACGTCACCACCCACCATGGACGAGATCAATACCAGTGCTTGTAACTGGTAGTGGTTGAGTGTCGCTTCGGCATCGCATTCGCGTGGATCATCGGCGTACAGCGACCATAAGCGATCAAGCTGATTGTTGATTTTCTCAGCCTGCGTCTCGTCGAGACCTAATGCGTCATGATCGATCTGTGACCGGCAAACCAGTCCGGTTCCTACAACATTGGTGCGCAAGCGCGTGATCGCCGCACGGGCTATCAAGTGATTGCGCATGGCGTCTCGCGAGCGAGCAACCAGCATTCGACGCTCGTTTTGGTCGAGATCTCGACGCGGACTGCCAAGACCGGGAATCCAGCTGGCCATGCTGCGCAGTACGCGAGAAGCCCCGCGCCAACGAGTCTCAACACCGCCCCCGCCCCCTTGGGCGACGATAGGCTTGGACTCGTTTGCCGACTTGGCGAGTTTGAGGGCCTCGCGCATCAGCAGCTCGGCCGGGTCTTTTCGAAAAAATCCCATAGTCAGATCTTCATGTAGGAGACGCGGTTGCGGCCACGTCCCTGTTGTTGAGCCTGTTCCAACGCGACCTCTCTGGCGTACTGCTGCTCCAGAAGACGCAAGCTGTTCAGCTCAGCGCGATAAAGCTCGCGATCCGCACGGCGCAGGCGCTGGCCTTTTTTCAGGACGTCAGAGATCGCCGCCCGGACTTCCGCGAGGCGCTGTTGTGCGTCTGTCATGTGTATTTCCTTAATAGCCCGCGCGACTGCGGGTGCCCCGCCCACGAGCGACAGCTCGGCGCGGTACCGGTGCGACCGGTTGTTCGGTACTGAACAGGGTTGGCTGCAGCAACTGCTGCTCTAGCTGGTCCCATTCGTGATCGCGTAACAGGTGAGTCTTCAGGCTGCGAGCGGCGTGCAAGGCATACACCTCGCAATCCAGCGCTTCGTTGCGACGGCCGGCTTTCTTTTGCCAAACCATTTTGCTGGGGTTACGCGGGTGTGGTGCCAGGACTTCGTTGGTGAGTTGCTCGTAGTAGTCCGACCGGATCTCGCTGTACCAATGCATGCGCCCCGGTCCGGCACCTTTGAGGCGCAGCCGCCCATCAATGAGCGTCTTCGCTTTGTGCGTGCCGACGATGTGGACTCGCAGGCCGTATTTCGCTGCCTTGGTGTTGTCCTGTGAGGTATCCACCGACTGCGGAGGCTTGGTAAAGATCTCCTTGTCGCGACTGTCGATAGAGGCGCCTTTGATCGCCATCACGTTGTAGCGTTGACGATCCCGCACGTAGGCATACACCGCGTCACTGGTATTGCCGTCAGAGCTGTCGATGCTGACCGCCGATACCGCCAGTTGCGCACCGCTTTCGACCGGTATGGGTTGAGAAATAACCCGATCCAGTTCTTGCCAAACGGCGTCATGGGGATCGATGGGGTTGCCGTGAAGCTCACCCCAGTACAAGCGCCACGACTCTTCGCCTCGTCCCCAACCGATGATTGTGAGAGCAAGGCGGTCGCCTTGGACGTCAACGCCAACGGTGATCAGCAGGACACCTTTCGGCGCTGTCAGCTCCGCATAAGGCTCCGCACGCTTTTCCAGCTCATCGGTCTTCGGTGCATCGCTCTGATACTCGTAGCTTTCGCCCTTGGAGCTGTTGACGAAAGCGATCATCGGTCCGATGTTGCCTTGTGAAGCCGCGTGTTCGGCCTGGAGCTTTTTCTCCATCAACACCTGGAAACGCGATCCCCAAAACGTCGCGTACAGCTCGTTGAGGATGTAACCGGCGATCCCCCGAAATTCTGCTGTAGCCGACCAGCGCCCGTGCTTGAGGTTGGCGTTCTTCTGGTTGTCATCCCAGATTCCACCGCAGTGCGGGCAGGAGTAGAAAGTTTTCTCCGGCCGCTTCTTGCCGTATACCTCATGCAGGTATTCCGGATCCTCGTCGCAGTGCAGGTTGTCGAAGCTCAACGCGTGTTCTTGGCCGCATTCGTGACACGGCACCAGGCCGACGCGCTTGTCCGACAGTTCCAGCTCCGCATCGATAGCGGACAAGCCCTTGATGGTCGGTGTACCGCCGATGATGATCTTCGAGCGGCGGAACGTTTTCAGTCGTTCCTTGGCGAGCTTTATACTGTCGCCCTGGCCTCGCAGGTTCAGGTTGCAGTCGTCCGGCTCTTCAATGGCAACTCGCGGCACCGGCGTGGACTTCACGCTGGCCGGGCTGTTGGAACCCACCATTTTCAGGAAGCCGCCAGGGAAGCGCTTGAAGTCCTGTCGCTGCTGTAGCTTGCGGCTTCGCAGGTCGACTTTCTTGCGCAGGCGCGGCGTGGCTTCGATCATCGGCTCGAGCTTTTCACCAACGTACTGCTTGGCCGCTTCGGCCTTGGGAAACAGAACCAGAATCGGTGACGGATCAATGTCGATCCACTTGCCCAGGGCGTTACCCAGAACACCTGACGTCCATGCCACCTGCGCCGACTTGCGTCCGACGATCTCACTGACAGCGGGATCATCCAGCGCTTCCAATGGACCGCCGGGCCAGATCAGGTGAGGAGTAACGTCAAAGCGATATTTGCCGGGGCGCGCTGCCTCTTCTGGTGCGAGCCAGCGGTACTTGTCCGCCCACTCGATAATGCTCATGCGAGGCGGCGGCGCCCACTTGCGGCAAGCGCCGCGCAGCGCTTTAGTCGCCGTATTCCTCAAGGCCCTCCGAATCGTCCGGTTCGTCAGAATATCCATCTGACGCGGCATCATCCTTGTCATAGTCAGAAAGCCTCCTCAGGATGGCTTCAATGGGGTCGCGAATCAGTTGCTCGTCGACTTCAATGTCGTAGCGCGCCGAGAGTTCAGTGGCCAGCGTGTCGGGGAATGAGTTGAGCAACTCCACTTTTGCAGCGGTGATCATTGCTTCGAAACGTTCGATCAGATCGGACGCGATGACCACCTCGCCAAGATCCTTGGCCATCGCGAGTTCTTCGCGGTCAGCGCGGATCCGGTCGAGGCGGTCGCGGGAAGATTCTTTTTTGCCGTTGAGTGCGGCTTGGTGCATCAGCCACTGAATCACGGCTTCGGTGTCGTATTGGTTTTCGTTGCCCCGACCGAGGCCGAACTCGGTCACAGGCATGCCGTCGTTCTGCCAGCGGGTCAGGGTGCGTTCATCGCGGCCGACGATCTCACTCAAGTCGGCCTTGCTGACTATCCTTCCCATGTCTAACCCTTTGAAAAGACGGACATCCCTGTCAAATTCTTAGCTGCAGAGATCCCGCGAGTTCCGTAACCCGTGTAGGGGGCGGCCCTCGGGGAGGACCCAGAAAAACCGGCGCCCCGCTCCGTCCCCGCCTCTCATGTGCGGTCGGTCGATGCCGATTCCGACACACCCAACCGCTTGGCGGCCCAGCGTTCGTACAACCCGATGGCTACATCTGCGCCGGCCATTGCCGTGAGGCAACCCAATGCACCCGCCGTCCAGATCGTCATGCCGGCGGCGATCATCAACATCATCGCCGACACCCCGCAGACAATGCAGGCCCCGGACCGCAGCGCGAGGCGGCGCAACAACGCCCAACCCCGCGCACCATCCTTGTCGGCTCGCCACATCTCCCCCGATACGCCTCCGACCAGGGCCAGCACGATCACCAGCCAAATAGGCATCTCTGCCAACGCATGATGCTCGCTTGTCATTACTCCTCCTAAACCAATTTTTGGATTCGATAGTTAGTTTGAACTGGGGTGAATTTATGGCCTGTATTTTGATTTGTTGGCGCTCGTGAGTGGCCTTAAGCTGAGCACTCACTCAACTCCAGCACGGTGTCGCAATGACTAAAATCGAAGCAGCTCAACTATTCCTCCCGCTTGTAATTGGTTACTTCACGATCAGTGGAGAACGGCTCGTGGACTTCAAAGTCTGTGTCATCTGGGCCGGACTACTGGTGCTGATTACGAGCCACATTCACAGCATCTATTTGCTTTTCACAAATAGTCAGATGGAGTTCTGGGTGCGGTATGCCGCATTGAACCTAGCCGCCATTGGCTTACTCGTACTGTTCGGCGTGGCATTGGTGCTCAAGAGATATCTGCGTGAAGAATTGTTGAGCAAAATGAGCCGGGTATAAAAAACCCCGCCGAAGCGGGGTTGGGTGACCGGCACAGGGAAGGCCGAGTGAAGCTGCACAGCACGTGCGAGGTCAGCGCCGAGGCGCAAATTCCATATCGTGGTGACTTTTTACCCGCTCCCGGAAAAACCGAAAAGAGGCTATTTTCGGTCATTCGCCTCGACGCGACTTCGACGCAACCTTGACGCAACTTTGAGGTAAATTACGCCGACGAACGGTATAGCCATGAGCGACTCCCATACGCGCCATCAAGATCACCATCACCTTCTGGTGCAGTGCCTGCACCCAGTTTCGGTAAGTCCGGTCAGCGCCTTCGGCCAAACCAACTTCACGCATCTGTTCACGCACCGGTACCCCGTAGTGATATCGAAACCGAGCTAACTTCGCCAAGGCTGGCCCACGCCCTGCGCCACTCTCCATCTCAGCAATAGCCGCGTCGACCTCGGCGGCCGCGTAGTCCATGCCGGTACCGCCCCCGAGAAGCGGGCGGGGGCCAGGCGTTCCGCGTGGTGCACTTCCCTTCCAATCCATGATGGCGCCCATTTGACTGCCCAAGCTGGCCTCATGGCCGAACCGAGCTTGCTGCTCCCCCCAGTGCCGCATCAGGCTTTCAATGTCATCGATCATCGCTCCTCCCCCCGAAAAACCGAACCCAACACAGAAAAACCCCAACCCGACACAAACCCAACACACATAAATCCCTTTAAATTCAGTGCTTCAATCAAACTTGAGTTGAGTGTGTTGGGTTTGTTGGGTTCATCAGTCTTCGCATAAGAAAAAATTCCTTCCGTTGAATTCGTTGCAAAGAACGTCATGCATGCGCGTGCGCGACACAAAACCCAACACACCCCACACAACACCCACGAAGGCATGTAATTAGGCCACTCAAATTGTGTGGGGTATTCAAAATCAACCCGACACACACTCAACACACCCAACACACTTTTGAAAATAGTCATGCTGCAAGCGCCTTGATGTGATCCCAGCTGTCCACATGCCAGCCCGCAAGCTTGGCCTTCGCCCGCCAGTTCTCCACCTGCTTGCCCAGCTCTGCCGCCTTGAGTGATGGGGGTGGGGAAGCTTCCAGATCCACAGGAAAGAAAAACGCGCCGAAGCGACGGTTATTGCCGTCAGTCCAGGGTATCGCCCGCGTTTTATCCACCTCGGAACTGATAAATAAAGAGAACTTGGTCTGACTCATCACGTGCTCTTTGTTGCGCTGGCACCATTCGAGAAACAACGAATAGAGGTCGGTCGATAGACACGGTCCCCAAAGCCCATGCCCCAGCTCGCTGTACTTCCACAGATGCAAGAATGTTTGCCAGCCGGCCCGACTCAAGGCCACCAAACGCTCACGCGCCTCGGTCGATGGCGGCCGCGTGCGCTGGTTGAAGTCCCCGAGATCGACCGACAGTAACCAACCGTAGAGCGCCGCCACCCCACCCTGCTCCAGTTCACGACCAATCGCCTTTTGCCGTGCGACTGGCAGAGTCTCCATAGGCCACATGACTAGCATTCGTCGATCACTGTCGCTGATTGGCCAGGGAAGAATCTCGTTGCTGAGGAACACCGCATTCATATGGTTGGCTTCTTCCCAGCCATTAATGAATTTCGACTCCATCCGCACCGTTTTACCAGTGATCAAGTGCTTGATCTTGCCCACTTGGTTGTAACGTTGATCGCGACTGACGACTTCTTCAAAGACCGACCACAATTTGCGGCTCTGCCACGCGTTGAAACTGCTTTCCAACTGCGTCTGACCAACAGTCGCCGCGTATTGGCCATAAAGCATGCCGAGCGCGTCAGCGAACAACAGGCTCTTGCCCGAACCTTCCATAATCGAATGCATCAACACAGCGGTGTCCATCTTGGCGCCCAAGTGCTGCAGCGGATACGCCAGCCAGCGAGTTAGCCAATCGGTTGCCGCTTCATCATGGTTACAAAGAAATGAGATCAGCCAACGTAGGTTGGCACACGCTGCATCATCCCTGACTGGCTCAAGCGGCAACCCGTCAAAGGTGTTGATGTACACCGCAGGATCCTTCGTCATGGTCGGATCAAACACGATGTGTTCAACATCGACGGTGCGGCGCTCGCTGCTGTTCAGCCACAGCGGGTAAGTGTCACCCAGCGCCATCTTCACCGCGCCCTCGGCTATGCGCCGCTTCTTTTCGCGATCCCAAACGTCTTTGGTGCCATCGATGTAAACGTAGCGATCGGTTGGAGACATCCCGAATGCACCGCCTTTCTTCCCAGCCAAACGGCGCGCCTGCTCGATCTCGCGAACATGATCATCAGAAATCAGCCTCTTTCCGGTGTCGTCCAACCAGGCTTTGGCCAGTGGCTTGCCCACACGAGCTTCGAAGGCGGACTTCTTCATTACCTTCGATTGGTCGCAATCCCACACGTGCGTGGTGCCCTCGACCAAAGCGAAACGACGAAGAATGTGGTCCAACGTTATGACCTCCCCCGCCCCCCCGTCAGGAGCAGGAGCGGCCTCGCTGGACGGGCATGTTTCGTCGGAGATCGGCCCGCTCAATGCATCGGATGGGGTGGGGGGAAGATCATTCGAATTTGGACGGGCGGCGTGTTGCATGCCCAACATTCGCGCAGCATCCTTCACAGCCCTCGACTGGTCGCCACCGTGCTCGAGTAAGCAGAACACTTCAAAGGCGTCGTTCTGATGCCCGTTCGCGAGAGGGTCAGCACCGTGGTGCGAATAAACCTTGTCCTCACTGATCGTCACCCCTGGCAGACCGGTGCTGCTTTGAGGGTAAAGCCACTTATTGCCTCGCTTGATGTATCCATGGGCACGAAGAAGCTCCGCAACATCGTGACAACGGTTGAATTCATCAATTACTGAGGGGCGTTTGCCGCCACCGAGTAAAGGACGCTTTTTGGCTTTGACCGGTGCCTCCGGTAGCGCAACCGCCCATGGACACGCAGCTTCAGCATCTCGCTTAAAAAACTCCCAATTCTGCCAAATGGTAAGCAACTCGTTGGTCAGCGTCGGCAGCCCGTCAGTAGCACTTGGAGCGGTTTTCCAGATGTAAGGTTTGCCGGTACCTGGATGAATCGAGGGTGGAAATACGTCTTGCACCAATCCCGCACGTAGTTCAAAGACCGTGAAGCGTTTTAACGGCTCGGCTTCAGTTCGTGCAGCAGCCTCTGCGGCAAGGTCACCCTGCTCTTTCGCAGCCTTGGCCTTGTCCATCAACCCCTTGAAAATCGAACCGTCCGGGTCTTTTTCATTCGGCCATGAAAGTGAATGACGCGTGAGTTCAACGCCTTCCGGCACCTTGAACACCACCCGGAATCGCAGCGGATTCCCGACGATAGTCGGGAACACCACTGCCATCGCATCAAGGTCAAGGCCCAACAGTTCATACAGAACATGACGCGTCCATTGAACGTCATCAACATCCAATGAACAAACGCGGCTCGGCCCCAGCACGACGCCAAGGTTGTGATTTGGGTTTCGTTGCCAGAACGCCTCGGCCGTGCCGGCGTCGATGATATAGCCTCCGGGCTTATTCCACCCTAGGCCTTTCGGAGCCTTTTCACCTGGATCAATCGATACGAGTGCCAAGTCAAAAGTACTGATGTAACGCTTTGCCCATGTAGCGATGGCTGTTCCTTTGCCCGATTCACTCATCGCCGGGCCTCCCGCAACTCCTGACAAGAGACGCAGGTCTCGCAACCTTCAACCTTCTGCTGTCGAAGCAACGGGATTGGTTCGTCGCAGTCGTCACAGAACTGCGCGCTAACGCGGCTTGATGGCACGCGGCGACTGCGATGAATAGCAACATCAAGCAGGTATTGCGCCTGCTCGTTTGCGCGGTCGATATCATCAGCCATTGATGCGATCCTCCATCGCCTGGCGAGCGCCCGCCATGATTCCAAGGACTTCGCGTATCACATCCATTCCGTGCTTTTCGAGATCCACGACTTCATGAAGCTCCCAGACGTTGTCCGCCGCGCCGTCGTGCATCTTGGCCACGAATTCACCGGTTTCCCCGAGTAGCTTACCAACCGCTTTCAAGGCATCACGGGTTGCCGGTACGGGCACGGGCCGGTACCAAACCGCACCTGCTGGACGCATCAATGCATCCAGCAAGCGTGGATCAGCGGTCAGCCTGATCACTTCCTCAAGCTCATCTGGATTCAGCCAGCGGCGTTCTTCATCGAGCTTGAGTTTCTTCTGGAGGGTGTCGTTGTCCAACACCATTTCAAAGGCAAGGGCCGTGATTCCGCCCTTGTAGTCACGACCAGCGCGATAAATCGCTTGGCGTAGTGGCAGGACCGGACCAGCGTCCGGCAAAAGATCTGTGCGACTCATAACCGTAAATCCCCTGTTTACGGTGTAGCCATAGCCTAGGGCAAACCCTATCCTATGGCCACGACCGATGTGCATGTGCTGTGTATCGTCGTAGCTGGGCTGGGGGATTCTTTGGTGAGAGGCCCCAGCTCAGCACCTTTTAAGCTGCCGACTTAAGGTCGGCCGCTTCTTTCTCTTGGGTGTAGAGGCATTCGATTGCCTTACCCGTTACGTACCGAACATCTGCACCTTTCGCGGCTCGATTGATAGTCGGCTGCGTTGTTCCTACGCGATCTGCAATAACTCTCTGGGACAAACCAGACCGCAGCAGCTCCGCAAGCATTTCTTGGATAGTCATATCGTTCACCGATGCGCTTTCGCATTGGCCGATACAATACACAAACGTATTGAACGATTCAATACACTCGCCGATACGTTTTTGAATCAAGGCAGAGAAAAATTGATCGGAGATCGCATCGCCCAACGCATGCAGGAATTGGGGCTGTCAGAAGGCGAACTCGGCCGACGCTCCGGTGTTCCGCAACCGACGATTCATAGAATTGTGACGAACGCGGTAGCCAGCCCACGCCATGAAAATATCGAAAAGATCAGCAGAGCCTTGAAGGTCAGTAGCAACTGGCTTTGGAAGGGAGGCGAACACAAAGACCCGACGATTGATCAGGGCGCTCCATCGGCGAATGAAACCAACGTCGAACCTGGGCCAGCAATTAAAGGCTATGTCCCTCTAATTTCATGGGTTCAAGCCGGCGCATGGTGTGAGATAGAGGACGTTAGGACCCTTGATGATGCGGAGCTATGGCTGCCATGCGCCGCTTCCCACAGCAGCCAAAGCTATGCCCTTCGAGTACGCGGACTTTCCATGTTCAATCAACATGAACGGAGGTCCTTCCGAGACGGAGACATCATTTTTGTTGATCCCGCGAAAGACGCGGAAAATGGTTCTCTCGTGATTGCAAAACTCTTGGATAGCCAAGAAGCAACATTCAAGCAGTTAGTAATGGAGGGCAGCCGCCGGTTTCTAAAACCGTTAAATCCAGCATGGCCGGAGCCAATCATTGAGTTAGGGTCAGACGCCATAATTTGCGGCGTAGTGTTCTCGAAGCTCGAAATTTTCTAATACATTGCCCCAAAGAAGCCCCGCAGCGATGCGGGCTTTTTTTGGCACAATCAAAAATCAATTCAAATACGCATTGACACATTCAATACGCATTCGTATCGTTTGCATCGTAAATCTCTCACCAAAGAGTACGAGCATGCAAACCACACAGCACAGCAACACTCGCTGCCCGGTGTACCTACACCCAGCAGCTTGCACTAGCCCAGCAGCCGTTGAAGCGATTCAAAAGCACACCGGCCTCCTAGTAATTATCACGCCGCCTGGCACTCGCTTAGCACCTTCGAAAGCAAATGTCGTCGCTCACAAACCCGAACCATTTGGGGGTGATGCAGCATGAAGCCTCTATTAATCGGCCTCGCTGGCGTTGCTCGTTCTGGCAAAGACACAGCCGCGCAGCATCTGGTCAACCATCATGGATTCCAATCCTACGCATTCGCCGACCCGCTCCGTGACGGCCTGATGAATATCCTCAACTTGAGTCCGTGCGATTTCGAAGGAGAGCAAAAGGAACGAGTTCTACCGTGGCTGGGTCGCTCTCCACGCTACCTGATGCAGACCCTCGGCACCGAGTGGGGCCGTGACAAAGTCCACCCCGAGTTATGGCTGCTACTGGCTGCGCAAAATCTTGACCTAATGGCCCGCACCTACGACACCGCTCGCGGCTTCGTAGTCAGCGACCTGCGATTCGAGAATGAAGCGTCATTCATCCGCCAGCGCGGCGGAATTGTGATCCATATCCAGCGTACCGCAGCAGATGCGGTGGCACCGCATCGTAGCGAAGGCGGCATCTGGGGTACCGAGGGCGACTGGTTCCTACCAAATGACGGGACCATTGAAGCCCTTCAAATCAATCTCAACGAGATTGTGGACACGCTGCACACACGCACAGCAGTCGCCTGAGGATCGCGCAATGACGAACCGCACCTTGGACGAAACAGCCGCATTGCTCGGGCTCAAGACCCGCGCCTTCCGCACCAGGTTGCGCGAGCTGGGCATTCTCAACAGCAGTGGCGATCTAGCCAGCCAGCACCGTGATCGCGGCTATCTGTATTCAGATCCACGCAGCACCCTGATTCCATCCCTCAACAAATGCCGTCATTACTCTGTGGTGATGGTGAAAGAAGAAGGGATCGAATGGCTAGCCAAGAAGCTGGGAATCGCCATAACCAAAAAGGACGCCGCTGCATGAAAACCAACAACCTCAATGCCTACACGCAAGCCCTCGGCGCCCTGAAGCTGATCCCGATCTACTTGAACTGCCCGGGGGTAGTCAGCCGCGCAACGCTCGTTGGCGCCTCGACGGAAGCCATTCAACTACTGGAAAGCATGCCCGTACTAAGCACCGAGCTGGCTGAGGTATTTCGCTGCGTCAACAACGTGATCCTTGACGGGCAAGTCGCCTACGTTACGCCGACCAACTCACCTGAATTCCCATTCGGCGCCGTGGTGGCTGACGCCAAGGGCAACATCTGCGCGGCTGCCATGGGCAAAAGTAAAGAAGGCCTCGCCGAGCTGATTCGCCTCAAGTTGCTGCCCCCATCGGAGGAGTACGGGGAGAACGGGGAGAACGGAGCGTGAGCAACACACTAGAACAATTGCGACGTCAATTCGCGACTCCATGCCCGACCTTGGCAGCAGTTCGGGAACAGTACTTCGCACACATTCGCACCGACCGCTACCTACTGGCCGAGATCAAGGCCGGTCGTATCGCGCTGGTCGTGAAGCGTTTGCACGGGTCGGCTCGCGCACAACGAGTGGTGTACCTGCACGACCTGGCCGAGTTCCTCGACGCTCAAGCGGCAAAGCAAGCGGCTTGATTTCAACGGTCGCCTCTGCCGTCCAGAGGCAAACAAATCGCACATCAATAGGCACAGCACATGAAACCTACGGACACGGCCGAATTCATCGGCGAACTCAACGCAGGCGTCTTCGCCAATCAGATCGGTCACGCCCTTTCTGAAGTGGCATCGGGAGTTGTTGATAACGGCAAGGTCGGCTCGGTCACCCTGACCTTCACCTTGAAGCAGATCGCCAACAGTCATCAAGTCACCGTGAATCACAAACTCGCCTACAAGGTGCCTACCAAACGCGGCAGCCGTACCGAGGACACTACCCTCGATACCCCGATGCACGTCAATGAGGGCGGTCGCCTGACTTTGTTCGCCGAAGCCCCCCGCGCCGATCAGCTATTCAACCGCGACGACGCACCGATTCACGCGAAGTCCTAAACCGTTCGATTCCAAACCTCTCACCAAAGGAAGTCGATTCAATGGAAGCCAAAGCAATTCAGTTGATTCAGGATACCGCCGTTCTGGCCCATGCCAAGCCGCTGGATACTTTCACCCCAGCGTTGGTTTTGCCGTCTGACCAGAAGATCCACAGCATCGAGAAATTTCAAGCCGCTCGTAGCCGGTTCCGCGGCGCGCTCACCACTCACTCGCTGCTGGACTTCGGCAAGTACGTAATGACGCAAAGTGCCGAGGTTGTAGCGTCTGGTTTTGTGGACGCCGAAGCAATGTCGTGCACAGTCATTTTCAACCTCGGCGACACCAAGTCACCAGGGCACGGCGACTTCACCGCCACCCTGAACTTGAGAAAAACTGCTGCGTTCCGGGCGCTGGAGCGTGCAGCCTCCATTCAGTTCGCGCAGAAAGAGCTCAGCGACTGGATCGAGGATTGGGCATCGAATCTCCAAGCTCTCGCGGCCGATGACAGCCCCATCGATTTGCGTAAAGCCGCAAGCGCCATCCGCTCCATCAGCATCGAGCAAGCACGCAAGAGCGAACATATCGTAGGTGACCTAAGCGCCTCTCGTTCAGCGATGGACCAGATTGAGGCCAAGTCCTCAGAAGGGTTGCCTGCTGAATTCCTGTTCACCGTCGAGCCATATGAAGGGCTGAATGTCCAGATCATCCGCCTGCGTGTAGCCGTTCTCACCGGCGGGGACAAACCCCTGCTGCGCCTTCGCTGGATTGGAGAAGAACAGCTTCGCGAAGACTTGGCACAAGAATTCAAGGAAGTCGTGCAGCACGAAGTTGGTGGCGGCGCGAAGTTAACTATCGGCAGTTTCAACCTGGGCTAACCCATACGCAATCCCCCTCCGCCGGCCTCTCACCAAGCATCCCGGCGGAGGGATCTACAGAGGTTCACAGCACATGACCACAATCCAAATTACCGCACTGATTGTCCTAGTCGCCTTAGCTGGGCTGCTCGTCTGGGGTGGCTACATCATGGGCCGAAGCGACGGTTTGAAAACAGGCCTTCTTGAAGGCGAAGACATCCAGCGAGCTACGAGCGCCAAAACCATCCGCGAACTACAGGCCTCACTGCAGTTCATCCAGGCCGATCACACGCGTCTGGCGCAAACCTGCAAACGGCTTGAAGCGTGTCAGGTCTTCGGAGTGGTCGAGCACCAGACGCTGGTCGCAATCGGCGAGATGCTGCGGATCGCCGCCGAGACCTTCAGCGCCTTCCGTACCGGCAAGAAGCTTGATCGTGATGCCCGATCCCTGCGTCAACAGGCGCTTACGATGGCTGCGCAGCTGCAACCTGGAATTGAGGGCAGCCAGGCCAGACAACCACCTGCCTGCGCCGCGCAAGTCACTGTGGAGGCTGCGTGAATGAGCTGGCTCTTTTCGCAGGCGCTGGTGGCGGAATACTCGGCGGACACCTCCTCGGCTGGCGCACCGTCTGCGCCGTTGAGCGTGATGCCTACGCCGCACAGATTCTGGCGCAACGACAAGCCGATGGACTGCTCCCGCCTTTCCCGATTTGGTCAGACGTGTGCAGTTTTGACGGACGACCATGGAGAGGCCTTGTTGACGTGGTTTCGGGAGGATTTCCTTGTCAGGACATCTCGGTTGCAGGCAACGGCCTTGGTATCGCCGGCGCCCGCTCCGGACTGTGGCAGCAGATGGCACGAATTACCGATGAGGTACGACCGCGCTACGTCGAACTGGAGAACTCACCATTGCTTGTGGGAAGAGGACTTGCCGTGGTGCTCGGTGACCTTGCCGAAATCGGGTATGACGCGCGATGGGGTGTTATTGGAGCGGCTGACCTCGGCGCCC
This sequence comes from Pseudomonas sp. FW305-7, assembly GCF_058786735.1. Classification (NCBI taxonomy): domain Bacteria; kingdom Pseudomonadati; phylum Pseudomonadota; class Gammaproteobacteria; order Pseudomonadales; family Pseudomonadaceae; genus Pseudomonas; species Pseudomonas sp. FW305-7. The sequence goes on along the minus strand of NZ_JBYSZA010000018.1, from coordinate 78,158 downwards.
CTCATCAGCGCGACCGGATCTGGCTCATCGCAGAAGACACACGCCAGACGATGGCCAACACCGGTGGCGAGCATGGCAAAGGGATCCCCCCCCGCCGCACTGACTCGCCGATCAGGGGTCGACCGTTCGAACGATCGCCTGGATCACGCCGTGATGGCACTGGATGGTGGTCATCTGAACCCGGAATGGGCCGAGTGGCTGATGGGGTGGCCCATCGGGTGGACCGACTTAAAGCCATTGGCAATGGACAAGTTCCACGAGTGGCAGCAACAGCATTTTATGAGCTTACCAAGGGTAAGCACTGAGGTGGCCGCATGAGCGCAGCAGAGAAAATCGATTTTCAGATCACACCCGGTGCTTGGTTTCGGCAAGACCTGCTTTATCCGGTGTTCGGACTCAGCACTGAAGCTGTTCGAAAGTATCGTTCTCGCGGGCTGTGGCTGGAGGGCAAGCACTACCGTACAGACCCCGCCAATGTGCTGGTTTACAACAAGGAAGCAATTGAAAAGTGGATGGCAGGTCAACCATGAGTGACAAGATGCCAACAGGTGTCGAGATGAATGGCAAACAGCTACGCATCTGGTTCATCTTCAATGGCCAGCGATGCCGGGAACCACTGGAGGGTATTTCGAAGGTCAACAAGGCAGCGATTGCCTACGCCGACAACAAACGCCGCACAATCCTTGCAGAGATCAAAGAGGGCCGCTTCGACTATGCGGCCCACTTCCCCAACTCTCCCAGAGCAGCAATGTTCACCGGGATTGGCGGGCCATCTCTGAAGCGCACCGTGAAAGAAGGTATCGATCGATGGCTGGAGGTTCAGCGCGCACTCAAAGCATCAAGTACCGTCGTTAACTACGTCAGCAAGGCCAAGCACGTCGAAAACAAATTCGGCAAACGCCGAATCGTGGACATCAGCAAGAGCGATATAGAACTTTTTCAAGCGCAACTGCTGAAGCAAGGCCTATCCCCAAAGACAGTAAACGATATCTTCACCGTCGTCAGAGGCGTCTGGGCTGACGCCTTCGGCGACGGCATCTTGAAAGCCAACCCACTGGATCGAATCAGCAACGTCGGCTCGGACGTCGACCTCGAGCACGCCGACCCCTTCAGTCGCACCGAGATTGATCTGATCGGCAAAGCAGATCCGGAAAGACGACCTGATACCAGGATGATTGAGTTCAACTGCTGGGCCGGACTATCGCTATCCGAACTCATCGCACTCGCTGTTGAGGACATCGACCTTGAAGCCGGCCTGGTGCATGTTCGACGTGCGTTAGTCGTGGGCGAGTTCAAAGTCCCGAAGGAACGCTCCCGGGTACGGGTCATTGAGCTGATAGACCCTGCCCTCGAACTCATGAGAGAGATTGTCGCTGCCGCCAAAGACGCACAAGCCGAGGAGATCACGGTTATCCAACGCGACAACATCACTTCAAAGAAAATGAAAGTCAGGTTTCTTTTCCGGAGCTCCACCAGCAATTTGCTTTGGAGCGGGAAGACGCTGAGCAACTGGTTCACAGCACACCTAAAAAAGGCAGAGGTGAGACATCGTGGGGCAAACCAGTGTCGCCACACCTTTGCTAGCCAGATGCTATCGAGCTACGTACCTGTCGAATGGGTGGTCAGGCAGTTGGGGCATGCCGATACAACAATGGTGCGTAAGCATTACGGGAGATGGATACCAAAAGACACCAAGAGCATGGCGGGCATCGTGTCTAAAATGCTGGGATTTAGGGAGGGAGATGAAAATGCTTAATTGTAAAACTTTGACAGTCAATGGTCGAAAGGTTGTCAGTTTAATTAAAAACCAACAACCTAATCTTCGAAGGACAGGTAAGCATTGGTCACTAAGAATATAAACGACGCCCACACACCTTAATACGCGCCACACTCATACAGGTGCTGGCACCAAATTTGCGAGTTTGAAAATCTGATGAAATAAGCGTTGAATTTGCAGCTTATCCCCCTCATTCAAATTTACAACTAGAAAAATATCTGCGTGTGCCGGATCGTTTTCCGGGGTAGCAAACACACCAAAAAAGCGACTTCCAGAACTATTTGTAAGAGCTCTGACATCCCTAACGGTACATTCAATGTATCCCAAATATTCTCTAGGAGGTTTCGTCGGATTATTTTTATTAAAGCTCGCGGCTTTTCGTTTTCCGAATTGGTGAATTTTCGTTTGAGTGGCAAGTCCCATTCTTTGAGTGGATAATCCCCTTTTCATCGCCTCCTGAAATGCCAAAGCATGAAACGTCCCACTAGGCTGAATTGCATTGGGACACTCCATGATTCGCGCAAGCTGCTCACTGTCCGCAACGTAAGAAGGACTCGAAAACAATGAAACCCTTTCGGCTGCTGCCAAACTAGTATTAGTATAAGCACAGCCAACTAAACACTTATAACGATCTTGAACGTCAGTTTGTTTACGATCGAAAATTTTCGCGAGCCTTCCGGGCATACAAGACAATCCTTAAATGTTTTTTACACCCTGGACCAGCGCTATCAAAAATTCGGGATCTTTAAGCGAACCTTTGGCCACCGTATTTTGTTCTAAAATACTGTTCCAGCGATAAGTAACCACTTCGTCATTGCCGTAAAATGCAATAGAAAAATAGTCTGTCGCGCTTTCAAATGCAAGACTCGAGATACCTTCATGATCTAACATCGGAATAGCTTCAGCGCATTCATCTAAAAATGAATTCAAGAGACGCAAGAAAGTGAAGGCATCATCAATTGATTCAGGCAGTGGCGCTGGCATGTCTTCACCATCCCACCCATCCTCCAGTTCCCTGTACTGCTCCAGTTCCGCAATTGCAGCGTCACAGTAACTCCTGAATAGAAGCTCATCATCCTCTATCAATACCAAATCAAGATTTCGATGATCAAGTATCGTGAATTGATAATCAGAGGGAGCAATTACTACACTCTCGGAGCTAGACCAATTGAAATGAGGTTCTGAAACGCAACTACGCTCAGCGAACTTTATGCAAGTATCAATTGCCACATCAGCCCAGTAACCAATCTTGTGCGAAAGCTTTGGTTCCGACGCTTCACGAGTCAAAAGCTCAGCAAACATGCCCGATATATTTGGGGGTTCTATAACCGACGGCATTGAAACGTACATATTCTAATCCTTATCATTCCATCGACAGGTTAATTAAGCCAGCCACTTCATCTGTAATAATGCCACGAAGTATCTGCAAATGCTTATCCCTAAGATCTGTCGAGCGAGCCTCAATGAGATGGCCAAACTCCTCAACACCTACAGGAATATTAATATTCATTACATGATGAGTATCGATCTGTAGCTGATGAATGTTCTTCGCATCCTCTTCGAAGCTACCCTCTTCAACCTTTAGCAACTTATGCGTAGCCTCAACATTATGCAAAAAAAGAGGATACTGGAGAGGCTCATTAGAAAAAAAACCGATTCTCGAATGCCAAAAATTGACTTTACTCAAACACACATTTGCAATGTACGGAGAAGAAGAGCGTATTGCCTTATGGATTTCATCAGCACTATCCGCGATAAAAGAGTTACGATAACTAAGAACAATCTTGTCTAATTTTCTTTCAGACAATAGAAATGCTCTATGCGCAACACTTAAACTGAATGATACGTCAGCCAAGAAAGCTTTGAAGCTTGTATATGCAAAACTGGTCACCAAAGCATTCTCGTTAATAATATCAAACTTACTGATATCTCTTTCCGAATCTTTGCTTAAAAATGAGTAGCCAAGAATATCTGCCGCTTCAGAGCTAAAACTATCCCCCTGGTTAACCGGGCGACGAGCAATTCTTCGGTTTTGATACTTCAGCTTTAGCCTGCTTGCTTCTTCCTTGATTACCGACAACCCAACAGAGCTCACGTCTCCATCGTACTCACACGTAAGAGTAATTGATTCTATTGAGTGGGCATCGAGCATTGGTTTAAGCACTGAATAATCCTTCGATATGGCTGGTTTGGCAGCAATTGCTACGATTAAACCATTGACCTTCTGAGCATACCATGAATTCCATTTTAAGGTGTGCTATAGGAATGATATCACTACGACACCACAGATAAAACAATATCATGAGAGCCGTTATTGCAGAGAGAATCAGTTAGATAGCAAAGAGTCGATGAGTCACCCTCCTGTACACCAACACCTGAGACAGATCCAACCGCGACTCGCTGAGCATTCCTATCAAAGTCAAACCCCGCCCCCTCGAAAACATGCCGGAGCTTCACAGCTCAACTGGCAAGCAATCACGAGGGCATCTTCATAAGAAACATCAGCGCAGCCTCCACAAGCAGGAGCGGGAGCAGGAGCAGGAGCAGGAGCAGGAGCAGGAGAGGATTTGGTTACCAGTGAGAAGCGTGCGATTTATGCCCTAAAAATGCCCTAACCCATGGCGAGCACACATACGAAAAACCCCTGAAAGCTACTACCTTCAGGGGTTTTCGTATTTTACAAATATGGCGGAGAGATAGGGATTCGAACCCTAGGTACCGGTGAAGGTACAACGGATTTCGAATCCGTCCCATTCGGCCACTCTGGCATCTCTCCAACGGCGCGCATCATAACAACACTTTTACCGAAAGCAAACCCTCTTTCGAAAATTTCTTCGTGCTATCAGATGCTTGCGTCGATTAAAGCGGTACACCCAGACGATTGGCGACTTCTTCGTAGGCTTCGATGACGTCACCGAGGCCCTGGCGGAAGCGGTCCTTGTCCATCTTCTTCTTGGTGTCCTTGTCCCACAGACGGCAGCCGTCCGGGCTGAACTCGTCGCCCAGGACGATGGAGCCGTCACTGAACACACCGAATTCAAGCTTGAAGTCGACCAGCAGCAGGCCGGCGTCGTCGAACAGCTTGGTCAGGACTTCGTTGACCTTGAGCGACAGTTCTTTCATGCGAACCAGTTGCTCGGCGGTGCCCCAACCGAATGCCACGACGTGGGATTCGTTGATGAACGGGTCGCCCTTGGCGTCGTCCTTCAGGAACAGCTCGAAGGTGTACGGGTTGAGCTTCATGCCCTCTTCGACGCCCAGGCGTTTTACCAGACTGCCGGCGGCGTAGTTACGCACGACGCACTCAACCGGGATCATGTCGAGTTTCTTCACGAGGACTTCGTTGTCGGCCAGCAATTTGTCGAACTGGGTCGGAATACCGGCCGCTTCGAGTTTCTGCATGATGAAGGCGTTGAACTTGTTGTTCACCATGCCTTTGCGGTCGAGCTGCTCGATGCGCTTGCCGTCGAACGCCGAGGTGTCGTTGCGAAACAGCAGGATCAAGCGGTCAGCGTCGTCGGTCTTGTAAACCGATTTGGCTTTGCCGCGGTAGAGTTCTTCACGTTTTTCCATGATGGGCTCCGCTTGCTAAGTAGGTGGGCTAGGCGATGTGGCGCCAGTCGAGCCCTGAATCTTGATCGGCCAGTTGCAGCCAGTCCGGGTCGCACCCGAGGGTGTCGACAAAACATTGCCGGGCCAGCTGCGGCAAGTTGTTCTTGCTGCTCAGGTGGGCCAGGACCAGGTGTTGCAAGCCCTGCCAGCCCAACTCGGACACCAGGAATGCCGCCTGATGATTGTTCAAATGTCCCAGCTCGCCGCCCACCCGTTGCTTGAGAAAGTACGGATAGTGACCGCGGGCCAGCATGTCGCGGCAATGGTTGGATTCGATCATCAACGCATCGAGATCCCGATAACCGTCCAGCACTCGCTCGCAGTAGGAACCCAGGTCGGTCAGCAGGCCGAAGCGCCGCTGCTCGTTATCACTGAATACATACTGGGTCGGTTCCTGCGCATCATGGGCCACGGCAATGACCCCGATATTCAGCGCACCGATCTGCAGTTGCTCGCCGCCGGCCAGAAAGCCTGCGGGTTCAATCGGTTTGCGCATCCCGCGCAGTGTGCCGCGACTGAGGTAGACCGGTAGATTGTAGCGCCGAGACAGCAAACCCACGCCATGCACGTGGTCGGCATGTTCGTGGGTTACGAGTATCGCGCTCAGTTGCGCCGGGTTCACCCCCAGGCGCAACAGGCGTTTTTCGGTTTCCCGCAGGGAAAAACCACAATCCACCAGCACATACGTATCAGCACTGGCGATCAGCGTGCCGTTCCCTTGGCTACCGCTGCCGAGAACGGCAAAACGCATGGTTGATCAGCCCAGGTTGTCCTGAATCACGCTCAACACTTTACGCGCCACTTCAGCCGGCGCGACGGTGTTGATGTTTTTCTCGACGGTCACCTGAATGTTCTCGCCAACCTTGCTCAGACGAACCTGATAACGCTCGGCACGGGCTTCGACTTCTTCCTTGCTCGGCGCGCTGCCGAACAGGCTGCTGAAGAAACCAGGCTTGTCGTCTTTCTTCTCGGCTTTTTCGGCCAGGTTGATGTAGTACAGGCCCAGGCTGCGGTTGATGTCTTCAACGCGCCATTCGCCCTGTTCCAGCGCGCGGCCAACACTCGACCAGGCACGGTCCAGGTCGGTACCGACGTTCAATACCGGGTTACCGCTGCCGTCTTCGCTGAGGCTGACACGGCTCGGTGTATCGAAATCACGCGACGCCAGCATCGATACCGAACCGCCCTTCTCGGCGATTCGGCTCATGCTCGCGAGCATGTCGTCGACCAGCGCTGCGTCCAGGCCAGTATTGACCGAACGATTGGTGAAGGCGACGTCGGCGGTGCTGCCGGCAGGACGCTCGGCGCTGACCACGTAGATTTCACTGGTGTTGCGCTGCACGCCCGGTTCGATACGCACACGAACGCGGGTTTCGCTGTCGCTGGCGACACCCGCCGCGCTCAGGCGCTTGGCCATGGCGGCGGACAGTTCATCGGAATGCTGCCAGGTGGTGGTGAATTCGCCGGTTTGCGGGCGCTGTTCATCCAGACGGAAACCGTTGTCCTGGAAGAACTGCACCGCCACTGGCCAGACTTCAGCCGGTGGATGCTGGGCCATCACCCAACGCGAATCGCCACTCTTCTGCAGCGAGTAGTCGGTCGCATCGGCGATGGCCGACAACGGCTGTGGCCGTGGAACGATGTATTCGCCCTGGGCGGTGTCGTCAGCGACGTTACGCGGGATCGGCAGCAGCGGATCCAGACGCTTGGAGGTGCTGACATCCGGTGGCAGTTGCATCGGTGCAGTCTGTTGCGCTTGCAGGTAATCGCTACCACGGTCGCGGAAATAACCTTCCGGCCCCCAGACCCATCCACAGCCACTGGTGCTGGAGATAATCAAGGCAAGTGCGGAAAGTCCGGCCATTCGCTTCATGCGTTGTACTTCCTCAATTAAACCAGGACGCTGCACTGGCGCAGGGCCGTGCGAAGCGTTTCATGACAAGGTGCGCTCAGCCAGGTCAGCGGCAGGCGGATGCCTTCGTGCATCAGGCCCATTTCAACCAAAGCCCACTTCACCGGAATTGGGTTGGCTTCGATGAACAGGTCCTTGTGCAGCGGCATCAGTTTTTCGTTGATGGCCCGTGCGGTGTCGGCATCGCCCTTGAGCGCGGCCTCGCACAAATCTGCCATTTCGCGCGGGGCGACGTTGGCGGTAACAGAGATGTTGCCCTTGCCACCCAGCAGGATCAGCTCGACTGCGGTCGGATCATCGCCGGACAGCACGATGAAGTCCTTGCTCACGCCGTCGATGATCGCCTTGGCACGTTTCAGGTCGCCGGTGGCTTCCTTGATGCCGATGATGTTCGGCACGGTGGACAGGCGAATCACGGTCTCGGCCTGCATGTCGCAAGACGTGCGGCCAGGCACGTTGTAGAGAATCTGTGGAATGTCGACCGCTTCAGCGATGTGCTTGAAGTGCTGGTACAGGCCTTCCTGGGTCGGCTTGTTGTAGTACGGAACCACCAGCAGGCAGGCATCGGCGCCGGCTTCTTTGGCGTTGCGGGTCAGCTCGACGGCTTCACGGGTCGAGTTGGCGCCGGTGCCGGCAATGACCGGGATGCGCCCGGCAACCTGTTTGACCACGGCTTTGATGACGGCGATGTGTTCTTCTACATCAAGGGTTGCCGACTCGCCGGTAGTACCGACCGCGACAATGGCATGGGTGCCGTTCTTGAGATGGAAGTCCACGAGTTTGCTGAGGCTGTCCCAGTCAAGACGCCCTTGTGCATCCATGGGAGTGACCAGTGCCACCATACTGCCCGCAATCATGAAACCGCTCCTGCCGGAAAAAGAGAGCGGTAATGGTACTGGCGCCAAGATGCTTGCACAAGCGAAGTACTGCGCTGCCGCCATTCCCCTTGGCGTCGCTTTTCGCTACCCTTCAGACTTTGATCGGTACTGATCAGCTTGTACGCCGGGTTCCAGCCTCCCTTTTCGGCCTCCCAGACCCCGTTCCTGCGTCGCATCGACGCGCTCCCGCTATAGTGGAGCGAGCCGCGAGCGCATGCCGGGGCATTTTGAACGGACCGCCCGAATCGGCACACACTGGCGCAGCCCGGCGCCCAACGTCCGTAACCTACCGACCGCTCATCGCTTTAGGAATGCTGCATGTCCACCCCCACAGTCCGCGAACAATTCCTTGTCATCAGTGCCCTCGGCGCCAACCCCATGGAGCTGACTAACGTCCTGTGCCGCGCCAGCCATGAAAATCGCTGCGCCGTGGTTACTTCACGCCTGACCCGCCACGGCGAGTGCAGCGCGCTGATCCTCGAGATCTCTGGCAGCTGGGACGCCCTCGCGCGCCTGGAAGGCAGCCTGTCGGGGCTCGCCAAGAAGCACGCGTTCACCGTCAACGTGGTGCGCAGCGCGGCGCTGGAAAATCGGCCACAGGCGCTGCCATACGTGGCTTACGTCAGCTCGGCTTATCGCCCGGACATCATCAATGAGTTGTGCCAGTTCTTCATGGACCACAACGTCGAGCTGGAAAACCTGACCTGCGACACGTATCAGGCACCGCAGACCGGTGGCACCATGCTCAACGCCACGTTCACCGTGACCCTGCCGGCCGGCACCCAGATCAGTTGGCTGCGCGACCAGTTCCTCGATTTCGCCGACGCGATGAACCTCGACGCACTGATCGAGCCTTGGCGCCCACAAAACCCAATGTAAGGAAGCTTTCATGGCCGTTGTCATCGACCAACCGGTTACGGATTTCGAAGCACCTGCCACCAGCGGGCAAACCGTCAGCCTGTCTGCCTTGAAAGGCAAGCAAGTGGTGATCTACTTCTATCCGAAGGACAGCACCCCCGGTTGCACCACCGAAGGTCAGGGCTTTCGTGATCAGTACGCAGCGTTCCAGGCTGCCAACACGGAAATCTTCGGCATTTCCCGCGACAGCCTGAAGTCGCACGAGAACTTCAAGTGCAAGCAGGAGTTTCCGTTCGAGTTGATCAGCGACAAGGACGAGGCCGTGTGCCAATTGTTCGACGTGATCAAGTTGAAGAAGCTGTATGGCAAGGAATATCTGGGCGTTGATCGCAGCACCTTCCTGATTGATAAGGACGGTGTGCTGCGTCAGGAATGGCGCGGCGTGAAAGTGCCGGGGCATGTGGATGCGGTATTGGCTGCGGCTCAGGACCTGAATAAAGCCTGATGTTTTTGTGGCGTTATCACTGACGCCATCGCTGGCAAGCCAGCTCCCACAGGGTTTCCGGCACACACGAAATCTGTGGGAGCTGGCTTGCCAGCGATGAGGCCAAAAGCCTCACCAAAGAGACGCTTTAAAGCAGCGGCGCCACTACCGGCTCCTTGCGCGGCCACGCATCCAGCACAGCCTTGAACAGCGTCGCCAGCGGAATTGCAAAGAACACCCCCCAGAATCCCCACAACCCGCCGAACAACAGCACCGCGCAGATGATCGCCACCGGGTGCAGGTTGACCGCCTCCGAGAACAGCAGCGGCACCAGCACGTTGCCATCGAGCGTCTGGATGATTCCGTAGGCCGCCATCAGATAAATGAACTGATCGCTCCAGCCCCACTGGAACAGCGCAATCAGCAACACTGGCACGGTCACCACCACCGCGCCGACATACGGCACCACCACTGACACACCGACCAACAACGCCAGCAGCGCCGCATAATTAAGCCCGAGCGCAACGAATGCGATGTAAGTCACGCCACCGCAAATCACGATCTCGATGACTTTGCCGCGAATGTAGTTGGCGATCTGCCGGTTCATTTCCTGCGCGACCCGAGTGATCAGCGCCCGCTCACGGGGCAAGTAGCCACGCACCCACTCGCCGATCATGGCCCGATCCTTGAGGAAGAAGAACACCAGGATCGGCACCAGCACCAGATAGATCATGATGTTGACCAACAGCGGCAGGCTCGACAGCGAGAAGGTCAGCGCCCATTGGCCGAACTTGCCGATCTCGCCGCGTGCCGCTTCGATCGCCTGTAGCACTTGCTCATCGGACACCAGGTGCGGATAGCGCTCCGGCAGCAGCAACAGTAGCGATTGCCATTTGGCGAGCATGCCCGGCAATTCGTTGAACAGCGTGATCAACTGATGCCAGAGCAGCGGCAGCACCACGACGATGAACAGCATCAGCACGCCCATGAACAGCGCAAACACTAATCCCACCGCCGCACCACCCGGGACCCGCAGACGCTCCAGCGTGACCACCAGCCCCTGCATCAGATACGCCAGCACCATTCCCGCCAAAACCGGCGCCAGCATGCCACCGAGGGTGAGCACGGCGGTAAAGGCCAGCACCAGCAGAACGGCCAGCACCACGGCTTCCTCATCGGAGAAGTAGCGCTGAATCCAGTCGCGTAACACTTTGAACATCAATAATCCTTAGGTCTTTTACGCTGTCGGTTTCAGGCTTTTTTCAACCAATAACGGTAGACGCCCGCCTCGTCTTCTTCGCGCAGCAGCGTATGACCGGCCAATCGGGCAAAGGTGCGGAAGTCGCGCTGCGAGCCAGCATCCGTGGCGATCACCTTGAGTACGGCGCCGCTTTGGAGCTTGTTGAGCTCCATTTTTGCCTTGAGCAACGGCAACGGGCAGTTCAGGCCACTGGCGTCCAGTTCCACGTCATGGGCTACAGCGTCAGTCATTGCGTCACTCCGGATCAGGTCAGTCGAGCTGCCTAGAATATCTGGTCGCAAGCCCGGTGTCCGGCTACAGTAAGGTCTTTGTCTTCTAAGGCTTTGTGCATGACTTTTCTGCGCCCTACCCTGCTGACGCTCGCTTGCCTGCTCGCCTCACCGGGCTTTGCCGACGATCTGCCGTCACTCGGCGACGCCAGTTCTGCCATTGTCTCGCCGCAACAGGAATATCAGCTCGGTCGCGCCTGGCTGGCCATGTTGCGCAGCCAGGTTTCACAGCTCAACGATCCGCAGCTCAAGGACTACGTCGAATCCAGCGTTTACAAGCTGGTTGAGACCAGTCAGATCACCGACCGGCGCCTCGAATTCATCCTGATCAACAGCCCGCAGCTCAACGCCTTCGCAGCGCCGGGCGGGGTGGTCGGGGTCAACGGTGGTTTGTTTCTGAACGCGCAGACCGAGGGCGAATACGCTTCGGTACTGGCGCACGAACTGGCTCACTTGTCGCAACGCCATTTTGCCCGCGGCGTCGAAGCCTCGCAGCGGATGCAGGTGCCGATGATGGCCGCGCTGCTGGCCGGTATTGTGATCGCAGCGGCGGGTGGCGGTGATGCTGGCATCGCGACCATCGCCGGCACTCAAGCGGCAGCGATTCAATCACAACGTACCTTCTCCCGTCAGAATGAACAGGAAGCCGACCGAATCGGCATCCTCAATCTGGAAAAGGCTGGCTACGACCCGCGTTCGATGCCGACCATGTTTGAACGCTTGATGCGCCAATACCGTTTCGACGCCAAGCCACCGGAATTCCTCCTGACTCACCCGGTCACCGAATCGCGTATTGCCGACACCCGCAACCGCGCCGAGCAAGCCAAACCGGGCGGCATTGAAGACTCCAAGCGCTATCAGTTGATCCGCGCACGCGTGCAACTGATCTACGAAGAAACCCCAGGATTGGGCGCCAAGCGTTTTCGCGCGCAGCTGGACGAAAACCCGAAAAACGACGTGGCACGCTACGGTCTGGCAATTGCGCAGATCAAGGGCGGTCAGTTGAATGAGGCACGCGAGAATCTCAAGCAATTGCTGGCGACATCGCCGAACGAAATCATCTACAACCTGGCGCAAGTCGACCTGGACATCACCAACAATCGATTGCCCGATGCACAGTCGCGGGTCGAGCGGATGCTCACGCAATATCCCGGCAACTATCCGCTGAATCAGGTTCGCGTGGATCTTCTACTCAAACAGAACCGCGCCGCCGATGCCGAGAAGGCGCTCGAAGGCTTGCTCAAAACACGCCCGGATGATCCGGATGTCTGGTATCAGGTCGCCGAAACCCGTGGGTTGTCGGGCAACATCATCGGTTTGCATCAGGCGCGTGCCGAATACTTTGCACTCGTCGGCGACTATCGTCAGGCGATTCAGCAGCTCGATTTTGCCAAGCGCAAGGCGGGCAGCAACTTCCCGCTGTCGTCGCGCATCGACGCACGTCAGCGCGAGCTGATGGAGCAGGAGCGGATGATCAAGGACATGATGGGCTGATCATTACCCGTCAGCACAAAAGCTTCAGGCATAAAAAAACCGCCTCTTTCGAGGCGGTTTCTTTTTATCTACCAGCGGTTATTCAGCCAGTTTGAACGTGATGAAGCTCGCACGCCCTTGGCGCAGGACCCGCATCGACACCGAACGATTCTTCGGCAATGCCTTGGCGATCTCGGCGAACTCCTTGCTGGAGCTGATGGCCTGATTGTTCAGGTGAGTGATGACATCACCCGGTTGCAGACCGATCAGGGCCGCGGGACCGTCCTGCACTTCCTTGATGACCACGCCACCTTTGAGGTCGTAGGTTTTCTTCTGTTCGGCGGTCAGTTCGCCGACAGAGACACCGAGGCGGTTGCTGTTGGTTTCAGCACCGGACTTCGGCAGCGCATCCAGCTCTTTGTCTTCGTCAGGAATCGCGCCAACCGTCAGCTCGACGTTTTTGCGCTTACCTTCACGGATCACTTCCAGATTGGCTTTCGCCCCCGCCTTCAGCGCCCCGACCAGATGCGGCAAGTCAGCAGACATGATGATCGGCTGACCGTTCATGCTGAGGATCACGTCGCCCACTTGCAGACCGCCCTTGGCCGCCGGGCCGTCATCCTGGATCTGCGCTACCAGCGCGCCGGCCGGTTTCTCAAGGCCGAACGACTCGGCCAGATCCTTGTTCACTTCCTGGATGACCACACCCAGCCAGCCGCGGCTGACCTTGCCACCGCTCTTCAGCTGATTGGAAACGTCCATCGCCACATCAATAGGGATCGCGAACGACACGCCCATGAAGCCGCCGGAACGGGTGTAGATCTGCGAATTGATCCCGACCACTTCACCGTTCAGGTTGAACAGCGGGCCACCGGAGTTGCCCGGATTGATCGGTACGTCGGTCTGGATGAACGGCACATAGTTTTCGTTCGGCAGGCTTCGACCCACGGCGCTGACGATACCTTGGGTCACGGTGTGGTCGAAGCCGAAAGGCGAACCGATTGCCACGACCCACTGGCCAGCCTTCAGGTCTTGGGACTTGCCGAGCTTGAGCACTGGCAGATCCTTGCCTTCGATTTTCAACAACGCCACGTCGGAGCGCGGGTCGGTGCCGATCAGCTTGGCTTTCATTTCGCTGCGATCAGCCAGACGCACGAGGATTTCGTCGGCATCGGCAATCACGTGGTTGTTGGTAAGGATGTAACCATCAGAAGAGATGATGAAGCCCGAGCCCAACGATTGCGCTTCACGCTGGCGACCACCACCTGGCGAACGCTGCTGAGGCGGCATGCCGCGCTCGAAGAACTCGCGCAGCATCGGCGGCAGGCCTTCGAGATCAGGCATCTGCTGGTTCACTTTGCGATCGGGCAGTTTCTGCGTGGTACTGATGTTCACCACGGCAGGCGAGGCCTGTTCAACCAACTGAGTGAAATCAGGCAAATCGGCCGCTTGCGCAGCCGGGACCGCCTGACCGAGCAACAGCACGGTGGCGAAAATGGAGAGATAAGACTTCAAGCTAGGTATCGACATACAGCTCCCGTTACGACGAGCAGGTTTAAGCGATATGGAACAAGAATCACCGGAAACCACTGGCCGGGACTTTTATTCCAGGAACAACAAACAAGGCCAGAGCCGTGAGGCTCTGACCTATAAAAAACTTTCGGGTTATTTGCAAATGAAAATGCTCAGCAAACATTTCATCTCCGTCTCGACGAAGAAATGGTAATGACTGAAATCAGCTCACTGCTTGCTGGTTGCAGCGCCATCAGTATTACGCATCGATAGAGCAATTCGTTCGGCAGTGCCGATCGGAATCTCGCCTACCACGGTGACCATCATTTCGCCTTCTGGCGTGGTCAGGCGACGGGATACAGCGACGGTCGGACCGAGTTGAGTACGGGTATCGGTGACCGTAGCGCCATTCAATGGCTCGAGGAAAACCGAAAAGCGCGCCAATCCGTCGTCATACATCAGGCTGTTGACCTGAGTCTTGGTTTCAGGATCTTTGTGCGAGGTGCTGCTGGTCAGCTCGAAGCCCGGCGGCAGCCAGTCCGAATGCCATACCTGAGCAGTCTTTACGGCAGAGGCCTTGTCGCTGTCGAGGGTAATCGGCTTGCAATCAGCGGCAGCCAAAAGATCTTTATCCGACGGTACATCATCGGTATCGAGGCTGGTGAACTGGAATCGTTCGAGCAACTGCCCTTTATCGTTCAACAGCAGCGACTTCAATGGCAGACCGGTCCTTTTGTCCAGATGCAACTCGAACCCGTAACGGTGCTGGTCACGAGGCGTCAGCGACACGATCACTGCGTCTCGCCCGGCCACGCGCGACTTGCCAATGACGGCAAGGTCATACCAGTTTTTCAGCTTTTGCGGATCGAGCGGACGAGCGGCCGAGTTGGGAGAATCCCCCAGTCCGACAATCAGGGTGCCGCTGACGCATTGAGTATGCCCATCAATGCGCACGACTTCCTGAGCCGAACCGTCGAGCTGGAGTAAACGCTCGCGGACTTGGCCATTCTGGACGCGATGCCAGATGTTATGGGTAGAAAAACTACCGTTACGCTCATAAACAAAGGTGCCGTGGAAGCTTTGCTGCTGCTCGGCCTGGCCCAGTCGGGTCAGCCAATCCTGGGCCTCATCGGCATGGGCTGGAACGATGAACCAGCCACTGAGCAGAAGCGAAAGTAGAGGTATGGCGCGCATGATCCTCCTTAACGGTTTTCCAGGCTTGCTGCACGTGCATACGGCAATGCACTTTCAGTACCTTTCAGCGCTGCCTGTTGGGCGTGCTGACGCAGGTAGCCTGGCAGACGCTGATCGTGCCAGCCTGGTTGACCTTGCAATACGCCGTTGGCCATTGGGCCAGTGGCTTCCGAACTCTCACTATAGCCTGCCAGAACAGCCGGACCTTTGACCTGTGGGGTGGCCAGGGTTGGCTGATTGGATTGCTGTGCCAGTTCGACACCAGCGATTTCGTCCTGGTTGTACAGACGAACACCCGCCAGAACGGCAACAGTCACCGAGGCTGCAACAGCCAGACGGCCGAGGTTGCGCCATGGGCTGCGAGATACTTTGGCCGGCGCCGTCTCGTCTTCCAGTGCAGCAGATACTGCCGCAGCAATGTCCAGACGTGGCAGCAGCAGATCCTTGTGCATAGCTGCCCGAGCGATCTGGTAACGAGCCCAGGTCTCACGGGTATCGACGTCGTCCAGTGCATTGAGCACTCGACGCAATTCCAGTTCGTCCGCTTCGTTATCCATCACTGCGGACAGCGATTCCTGCAGGGCTTCACGACTCATGGCGTTCCTCTCTTGGCTGTCGCCGCTGTCTCAGTTTTCCTGCAACAACGGCTGCAGGGCTTTATCGATGGCCTCCCGGGCGCGGAAAATCCGGGAGCGCACGGTACCCACCGGACACTGCATGACACTCGCAATGTCCTCGTAACTCAGACCATCGAACTCACGTAAAGTTAAAGCAGTACGCAAATCCTCTGGCAGTTGCTGGATGGTTCGATGGACGGTGCCTTCGATCTCATCCCGCAGCAATGCACGTTCTGGTGACTCGAGATCCTTGAGGCCATGATCGCCATCGTAGAACTCTGCATCTTCGGAACTTACATCACTATCTGGCGGCCGACGGCCGCGAGAAACCAGGTAATTCTTTGCCGTGTTAATGGCAATACGGTACAGCCACGTATAAAACGCACTGTCGCCGCGAAAGTTTCCAAGTGCTCGATACGCCTTGATAAAGGCTTCCTGAGCCACGTCCTGGGCTTCATGGGTGTCGTGCACAAAACGCACGATCAACCCGAGAATTTTGTGCTGATATTTCAGCACCAGCAGATCGAAAGCTCGCTTATCGCCACGCTGAACGCGTTCGACCAGCTGCTGATCCTCTTCCTGGGTTAGCATGAACACTCCTCGATAAGCCCGAAGGAGACTTGCATAACTAAACGACCAGACTTGCAAACATAGACTCGGGCTTTTCGCAAAAGTTCTCCCCCTCCAAGCAAGTTTCCTGCGGGCTCTGATTTGGCACGCACGAAAAACGCAGCTCGGGATAAACCGGCTGCGCGAATAATCTTGTCATCGGTTTCGCCGGCAGGAACCCCAACCACAGATTCCGCACTGAAGCCGACACTGTCCCTTGTTTCTGGCACCGACTATTGATCTTGGGCCTTTGGCAAAAGTTCCAATTATTTATAGCCGTACCCACTGCACATTGGGCGACCCTGAACGGAAAAAGCGTGTTTCACCGCCGATACAGTCGTCTTTTCCCAAAACCTGCGGAAAAATCTTCCGACGAAGCACCCGATTTTCCCGTCACAGTAGTTTCACAATGCCATATAGGCTCGGCTATTGTGCCGCCCCACCCCTCTATATACTAGTGGGCTGTGTGGCTGTCTTGACTCGCCGATCCAGCTGTCTTGCGCCAACCCCGACCCGGGTCGCTTTGAGCGGAATCCTGTAATGAGCCAACAATTCCAACATGATGTTCTGGTCATAGGCAGCGGTGCTGCCGGTTTGAGTCTCGCGCTGACCCTGCCGGGTCATTTGCGCATTGCCGTATTGAGCAAGGGCGATCTCGCCAACGGTTCGACATTCTGGGCCCAAGGTGGCGTCGCCGCCGTGCTCGACGATACGGATACTGTCGAATCCCACGTCGATGACACCCTTAATGCGGGCGGCGGCCTGTGCCATGAAGACGCCGTGCGCTTCACCGTCGAGCACAGCCGTGAAGCCATCCAGTGGCTGATCGACCAAGGCGTACCGTTCACCCGCGACGAGCAGTCAGGCACAGAAGACGGTGGTTTCGAATTCCACTTGACTCGCGAAGGCGGCCACAGTCATCGGCGCATCATCCACGCGGCGGATGCCACCGGCGCCGCAATTTTCAGAACTCTATTGGCCCAGGCCAAAGAACGTTCGAACATCGAACTGCTGGAACAGCGGGTGGCGGTCGATCTGATCACCGAACGACGCTTGGGCCTGGACGGCGAACGCTGCCTCGGCGCCTACGTGCTGAACCGCGCCACTGGCGAAGTCGACACCTACGGCGCGCGCTTCGTGATTCTCGCTTCCGGTGGTGCAGCCAAGGTCTACCTCTATACCAGCAACCCCGACGGCGCCTGCGGTGATGGCATCGCCATGGCCTGGCGCTCTGGCTGTCGGGTAGCGAATCTGGAGTTCAACCAGTTCCACCCCACTTGCCTCTATCACCCGCAGGCCAAGAGTTTCCTGATTACTGAAGCCTTGCGTGGCGAAGGCGCGCACTTGAAGTTGCCGAACGGCGAACGCTTCATGTACCGCTTCGACAAACGCGCCGAACTGGCACCCCGCGATATCGTCGCCCGTGCCATCGACCACGAAATGAAACGTCTGGGCGTGGATTGCGTTTACCTCGACATCAGCCACAAGCCCGAAGCCTTCATCAAGACTCACTTCCCGACTGTTTATGAGCGCTGCCTGGGCTTTGGCATCGATATCACCAAACAGCCGATCCCGGTCGTACCGGCAGCGCACTACACCTGTGGCGGCGTGATGGTCGATCAACATGGCCGCACCGATGTGCCAGGGCTGTACGCTATTGGCGAAACCAGCTTCACCGGCCTGCACGGCGCCAACCGCATGGCCAGCAATTCGCTACTGGAATGCTTCGTCTACGCCCGCTCGGCGGCGGCGGACATTCTTGCGCAACTGGACGCTGTTACCGCGCCGCACGCCCTGCCCGTCTGGGACGCCAGCCAGGTGACCGACTCTGACGAAGACGTGATCATTGCGCACAACTGGGATGAGTTGCGGCGATTCATGTGGGACTACGTCGGCATCGTGCGCACCAACAAGCGCCTGCAACGGGCTCAACACCGCGTGCGCCTGCTGCTGGACGAGATTGACGAGTTCTACAGCAACTATAAAGTCAGTCGCGATCTGATCGAGCTGCGCAACCTCGCGCAAGTTGCTGAACTGATGATCAGCTCAGCCATGGAGCGCAAAGAAAGTCGCGGCCTGCATTACACCCTCGACTATCCGGACCTGCTGCCCGAGGCGCTCGACACTATTCTGGTGCCGCCCACCTACGCCGGCTGAACTTGAGCCGAACCCGCAGGCGCCGGTGCAGATCCGCCGCCTGCGAGTCGCGTGGTACGCAGATCGATCTGACCCGCCATTCTCCGCGCAAGCGAAAACGCAGCACCACGATCAGCGGCAGCGCCAGGCTGTCCGGTCGCAGTTGCACCGCTTGCCAACCATCAGCCTGATTCCACAGTTGCCAGCCATCGGCATCCCGACGCAGGCGACAAAAAGCACCGGGATGACTCAACAGAATCTGCCGTGGCATCACGTAAAAGGCGTGAAGCAGGCAAGCGAAAGCGCCAAGGAGACTGGCCCAGAGTGGAATCGAAAGCAGAAACAACGAACTCAAAGCGAACGCCTGGGCCAACAGATACGCCGCCAGCAACTGCCGTGAGGCATGCCAGCGGCATTCGAACGAATTACTTGGGCTGGACACGATCCAGGATCATGCGAACCATGCGTTGCAGCTCAGGATCTTCAGACTCGCTGCGCTCCATGAACCAGCCGAACATGTCCTGATCCTCGCACGTCAGCAGACGCACATACAGATCGCGATCCACCTGGTTCAACGTCGCGTAGACCTCCTGCACGAACGGCACCAGCAATACGTCAAGCTCAAGCATGCCGCGACGGCTGTGCCAAAAGAGGCGATTCAGTTCAACTTGTTCGACTTCGGCCATGGGGCCCTCCTCAAATTTGGCGGCAAGTATACAGCCCGTGCGCAAGTCGCACAGTCGGCTTTGGTCGGGCACCACCGATCCTTTATCAACTACCCATTTCAACAACGCGCCCTTATGATGTGCCCCAGTCTATTTACCCTGCGATGACCCATGGCCGATTCTGCTTTTTTCTGCACCCTGTCTCATGAAGGCGTTCTCGCGGTTCGCGGCGCGGATGCCGGAAAATTCCTGCAAGGCCAGCTGACCTGCAATATCAATTACCTGAGCGACACCCGGGCCAGCCTCGGCGCGCGCTGCACGCAAAAAGGCCGGATGCAGTCGAGTTTCCGCATTCTGCTCGAAGGTGACGGCGTGCTGCTGGCGATGGCCAGCGAGCTGCTGGAACCGCAACTGGCGGACCTGAAAAAGTACGCAGTGTTCTCCAAATCCAAACTGACTGACGAAAGTGGCTCATGGGTGCGCTTCGGCCTGGAGCATGGCGACGCCGCACTGGCCAGCCTCGGTCTGGATCTATCCGCCGAAACCGACAGTGTCGCGCGCAACGAAGGCCTGATCGCGATCCGCGTTTCGCCGCAGCGTGCCGAACTCTGGGTACCCGTCGATCAAGCTGAATCCATCAAAGCCAGGCTGTCCGCCGTCCTGCCTGAAGGCGAGCTGAACCAGTGGCTGCTGGGCCAGATCCGCGCCGGTATCGGTCAGGTCATGCCGAGCACCCGCGAGTTGTTCATCCCGCAGATGCTCAACCTGCAAGCCGTTGGCGGCGTGAGTTTCAAGAAAGGCTGCTACACCGGCCAGGAAATCGTCGCGCGCATGCAGTACCTGGGCAAGCTCAAGCGTCGTCTGTATCGCGTGAGCCTGGACGCCGCCGAATTGCCGGAACCGGGCACCCCGTTGTTCGCGCCGAGCCACAACAGCTCGATCGGTGAAGTCGTACTGGCTGCCAATGCCGGGAAAAACATTGAACTGCTGGCGGTGTTGCAGGCCGAAGCTGCCGAAGCGGGCGATCTGCATGTGGGCACCCTTGAGGGGCCAGCGCTGCACTTGCTCGATTTGCCCTACGAACTGGATCGCGACCGCGAAATCCAGCGCTGATCGCAGCATTTGTTGCAACACCCTAGAGAGCATAAATGAACGAACTGGCGGATAAGATCCAACAGGATTTGGTTGAGGCCATCGATA
The DNA here is from genome assembly GCF_058786735.1 of Pseudomonas sp. FW305-7. Classification (NCBI taxonomy): domain Bacteria; kingdom Pseudomonadati; phylum Pseudomonadota; class Gammaproteobacteria; order Pseudomonadales; family Pseudomonadaceae; genus Pseudomonas; species Pseudomonas sp. FW305-7. The sequence continues at coordinate 57,701 of NZ_JBYSZA010000018.1, read as the reverse complement.
ACGATGACCTGGTTCTGCCAACACTGCCGGAAGTGGCCCTGCAAATTCGCAAGGCCGCTGAAGACCCGGAAATCAGCGTCAGCGACCTGAGCAAAGTCATTGGCCGTGACACTGCGCTTTCTGCGCGCCTGATCAAAGTGGTCAACAGTCCACTGCTGCGCGCGGCGCAGGAAGTCACCGACCTGCACACCGCCATCACTCGCCTGGGCATCAACTACAGCAGCAACCTGGCAATCGGCCTGGTGATGGAGCAGATTTTCCACGCCAGTTCCGATGTGGTGGAACAGAAGATGCGTGAAGTCTGGCGCAAGAGCCTGGAAATCGCCGGGGTCAGCTACGCGCTGTGCCGTCGCTACACTCAGCTCAAACCCGATCAGGCAGCACTGGGCGGTCTGGTGCATCAGATCGGTGTGCTGCCGATTCTGACCTACGCCGAAGATCACTACGAATTGCTGTCGGACCCGGTCAGCCTCAACCATGTGATCGACCAACTTCACCCATTGCTGGGCGACAAACTGCTGCGCGTCTGGGAGTTTCCGGAGCGGCTGGTGGAGTTGCCGGGGCTGTATCAGGACTTCAAGCGCGACTCGTCAGAGATCGATTACGTCGATCTGGTGCAAGTGGCGAGCCTGTATTGCCACAAGGACAGTGATCATCCGTTTGCGCGGATTGACCCACTTACGGTTCCGGCATTCAGAAAGCTTGGGATCGACCCGGAGAACAAGGCGTTGTGCGAGGATCTGGAAGAATCGCGGACGATGTTTTACTGATCGCTGTGGTGAGGGGATTTATCCCCGATGGGTCGCGAAGCGACCCCAAAATATGCAATCCGATTTTTCCCGACAGACCGTACTTTCCGAACTGCGACTGCTCGGTCGCCGATCGGGGATAAATCCCCTCGCCACAAAGGCCCTCGCCAATTTAGCCAGCAATAAAACTGACCCGCACCTTCAACCCCGCCTGCTCACCATCATGCAACGTGATCTGCGCCAGATGCGCCCGGCAGATCTCACCGACAATCGCCAGCCCCAACCCCGAACCGGCGACCTGCTGATTACGTCGGTAAAAGCGCTCGAATACCCGATCACGCTCTTCCAGAGGAATCCCCGGTCCGTCGTCTTCAACCTCAAGCACCGCCGGCGCCGTCACGCGCAAAATCACGTTGCCGCCCGGTGGCGTGTGCGCCAGTGCGTTGTCCACCAGGTTGCTCAGCAACTCATTCAGCAGCGTCGGCTCGCCGCGCAACCACACCGGTTCATCCGCCTCCAGCGCCAGCGCAACACCACGGGCGTGGGCCAGTGGCGCCATGGCCATGCCCAGTTCCCGGGCCAACTGACTCAGATCGAGCAATTGCGCCCCGCCCTCGGCAATCGCCCGCGCGCCGTTCTCGACACGCGCCAGCGAGAGCAATTGATTGGCCAGATGGGTCAGGCGATCGGTGCTTTGCGCTGAAGACTCGAGCGTCGTGCGCCAGACCTGCGGGTCATTTGAACGCAAGCCCAATTCAAGTCGCGCCTTCAACGCCGCCAAGGGTGTGCGCAATTCATGCGCGGCGTCGGCGATGAACTGTGCCTGTCGCTCGAACTGACCACGCAGGCGCTCGGTGAAATGGTTGAGCCCGCGCACCAGCGGCCACAACTCATGCTGCACTTCTACCAGCGGCAACGGCCGCAAGTCGTCGGGTTGGCGCTCCTCGACGGCGGTGCGCAAACGCTCCAGCGGTCGCAACGCTGCGCTGACCGCGAACCAGACCAACAGCAACGCACCGATCGCCAACATGCCCAAACGCAACAAGGTGTCGGCTGCCAGACTGCGGGCCATGCTGACCCGGGCTTCATCGGTCTCGGCGACGCGGATTTCCGCCATGCCGTTCATGTTGGGTTCGGTCACGGCTTTGAGCAGGCTGACCACACGCACGTTTTGTCCGCGATAAGTCGCGTTATAAAAGCGCGCCAAGGCCGGGTAGTCATCGGTCCTGGGGGTGCCGGGCGGTGGGCCGGGGAGGTTTTCGTAGCCGGAAATCAGCTTCTGGTGGATGTCGTTGACTTGGTAATAGATCCGTCCGGCGCTGTCGTAGGCAAAGGTATCGAGGGCCACGTAAGGCACGTCGGCACTGAGGCTGCCGTCACGCTGCGACAGACCGGCAGCAATGGTTCGCGCCGACGCCAGCAAGGTACGGTCATACGCCGTGTCGGCCGCCTCGCGTCCATTCCAGTAAGCACTCAAGCCACTGGCGAGCATCAGCACCACCAGCAGCAACGCGAGGTTCCACAGCAACCGCCAGCGCAGGCTGCTGGGCTTATGCATCGCGACTTTCCAGCAGATAGCCGAGACCACGGAATGTCACGATCGCCACCGGTTGACCGTCGAGTTTCTTGCGAAGGCGATGCACGTAGATTTCGATGGCATCGGGGCTGGCTTCTTCGTCGAGGCCGAATACCTGCGCGGCCAGTTGCTCCTTGCTCATCACCCGTCCCGGTCGGGCGATCAGCGCTTCGAGTACGGCTTGCTCGCGGGAGGTCAGGGTCAGCAACTCTTCACCGAGGGTGAAGCGCCGTGTGTCGAGGTCATAGGCCAGCACGCCGCACCGCTGCTGGCGCTCGCCGCCGAGCACACTGCGGCGCAACAGGGCTTTGACCCGGGCTTCCAGTTCGGTCAGTTCGAACGGTTTGGCGAGGTAATCGTCAGCGCCGAGATTGAGGCCATGCACGCGATCTTTGACATCACTGCGCGCGGTCAGCATCAGCACCGGCAGATTTTTTCCACGAGCACGCAAGCGCGCCAACACCTCAAATCCATCCATGCGCGGCAAGCCGACATCAAGAATCGCCACCGCGTATTCCTCACTGCTCAGGGCCAGATCGGCGGCGACACCATCGTGCAACACATCCACGGTCAGACCGGTGCTCTTGAGCGCCTGGGCCACACTTTCGGCCAGTTGCAGATGGTCTTCGACGAGCAGGACACGCATGGATTCTTACCTCGTTCTGGGGTGGCCGGCGCCACTCTTTGTCGCGGAGTTTACAGCCGCAACCGCCGCTGTGAAGCCCGAAAACCGTGAAAGTCAGCTGAAAGGTTAGCGAAAGGTTGGGCCGTTAGAGTCGGTTTACGGACAGTTTCGACTGCCGTCGCTGCTGCCACACAGCGTGACGAAAAACGCCACGAAGCGTTTTCGACCAATAAGAACAATAAACGGAGTACACCCGCATGCCGTCCATGCAGACCCGGGCTCTCATGCCCGTTCGCCCTTCCCGTTTCAGCCACGCCACCCTCGCCAGCGCCGCCGCCCTCGCCGGTTTTTCGCCGTTGAGTTTTGCCGACTTCATCGAAGACAGCAGCGCCACCTTCGAAACCCGCAACATGTATTTCAACCGCGACTTTCGCGATGGCACCAGCGCCCAGCAATCCAAGCGTGACGAATGGGCACAAGGCTTCATGCTCAATCTGCAATCGGGTTACACCGACGGCACCGTGGGGTTCGGTGTCGATGCGTTGGGCATGCTTGGGGTCAAGCTCGATTCGAGCCCGGACCGTACCGGCACCGGCCTGTTGCCGACCCACGACGACGGGCGCGCGGCTGACGAGTACTCCAAGGTCGGCCTGACCGGCAAAGTGAAAATCTCCGCCACGGAACTGAAAATCGGCAGCCTGATCCCCGAACTGCCGATCCTCAAGCCCAACGACGGACGCATCCTGCCGCAGACCTTTGAAGGCGGTTTGCTGACGTCCAAAGAAATCAAAAACCTGACCTTCACCGGCGGACGCCTGGAGAAAGCCAAGGATCGCGACAGCACCGATTTCGAGGACATCGCCCTCAACAACAAGAACAGCCGTTTTGCCGGCACCGCTGCCGGCAAGCACTTCGATTTCGGCGGCGTGGACTACAAGTTCACTGACAAGATCACCGGCAGTTACCACTTCGCGCAACTCGACGAAGTCTACAACCAGCACTTCTTCGGTCTGGTCGCCTCGCGCCCGATGGGCCCGGGCACATTTGCCACCGACCTGCGTTTTGCCGTCAGTGACGATCAAGGCGCGGCGCGTGGCGGCGAAATCGACAACCGCTCGCTCAACGGTCTGGTCAGCTATGCCTTGAGTGGCCACAAGTTCAGCGCCGGTTATCAGCACATGTCCGGCGACAGCGCGTTTCCGTATGTCGATGGCAGCGACCCGTACCTGGTCAACTTCGTGCAGATCAACGACTTCGCCGGCGCCGAAGAACGCTCCTGGCAAGCACGTTACGACTTCGACTTCGCCAAACTCGGCATCCCCGGTCTGAGCTTCATGAGCCGTTACTTGAGCGGTGACAACATCAAGCTCAAGAACGGTGAAGAAGGCAAAGAGTGGGAGCGCAACACCGAGATCAAATATGTAGTACAAAGCGGCGCCTTGAAGGATGTCGCCGTGCGTTTGCGTAATGCCACCTATCGCTCGAATTACTCCGCTCGCGATGCTGATGAAGTGCGGTTGCTGGTGAGCTATAGCGTTGCGCTTTGGTAATTGATTGAAATGTCGAAGATGAAGATCAAAAGATCGTCCGATCGCGATCCGAGCCTTCGGCAACTCCTACAAAGAATTCCCTACAACAAAAAAACCTGTGGAGAGACCAATGAATTTGTCACTGCGTAAAGTTGCTTTAGCTATCGGCACGGTGCTGGTTGCCGGCCAACTCATGGCCGAACCGAAACGTCCGGAATGCATCGCCCCGGCCTCGCCGGGCGGCGGTTTCGATCTGACCTGCAAACTGGTGCAGAGCGCGCTGGTCAACGAAAAACTGCTGACCAAACCGATGCGTGTCACCTACATGCCCGGCGGTGTTGGCGCGGTGGCGTACAACGCCGTGGTCGCGCAACGTCCGGCCGACGCCGGCACGCTGGTGGCGTGGTCCAGCGGTTCGTTGCTGAACCTGGCCCAAGGCAAGTTCGGCCGTTTCGATGAAACCAATGTGCGCTGGCTGGCGGCCGTTGGCACCAGCTACGGTGCCATCGCGGTGAAAAGCGATTCGCCCTACAAGACCCTCGACGATCTCGTTCAGGCATTGAAGAAAGATCCGAGCTCCGTGGTCATCGGTTCCGGCGGCACAGTCGGCAGCCAGGACTGGATGCAAACCGCGCTGATCGCCAAGGCTGCCGGGATCAACCCGCGTGACCTGCGTTACGTCGCCCTCGAAGGTGGCGGCGAAATCGCCACCGCCCTGCTCGGCGGCCACATCCAGGTCGGTAGCACCGACATCTCCGACTCCATGCCGCACATCCAGAGCGGCGATATGCGTCTGCTCGCGGTGTTCGCCGACAAGCGTCTCGACGAGCCGGAAATGAAAGACATCCCGACCGCTCGCGAGCAAGGCTACGACATCGTCTGGCCAGTGGTGCGCGGCTTCTACCTCGGGCCAAAAGTCAGCGATGAAGACTACGCCTGGTGGAAAGACTCGTTCGACAAATTGCTGGCCTCCGACGAGTTCGCCAAGCTGCGCGATCAGCGTGAACTGTTCCCGTTTGCCATGACCGGTCCGGAACTCGACACCTACGTGAAGAAGCAGGTTGCGGACTACAAAGTGCTGGCCAAAGAGTTCGGCCTGATCCAGTGATCGCCACTGTCTAGCGGCTGCGTTCCCGATTGCGGGGACGCGGCACAGGAGCTCCCATGCTTATTCAACGCATTTTCGCTTCAGTACTTTTGCTGGTTTGCGCCGGCCTGGCCCTGATGGCGTGGCCGTATCAAGCGGCTTTTTCCTACGAACCGGTGGGCCCGCGCGCCTTCCCTTTGCTGATGCTCGGCCTGATGGGAGCGGCGCTGCTGTACATGGTGTTCCGCCCGGCGCCAATCAAACACAGCGATGAAGATCCACCGCTGGATCGCGAAACGCTGACCAAGATTGCCATCTGCGTCGCCTTGTTGCTGGTGTTCGCCGGTTTGTTCGAACCGTTGGGTTTCATCCTCAGCAGCATCCTCATCGGCATTCCGATGGCGCGCCTGTATGGCGGTCGTTGGTGGCCGAGCGTGGTGGTGACCACGCTGATGGCCATCGGTCTGTACCTGCTGTTCGACCGTGTAATGGACGTTCCGCTGCCCCTTGGCCTGCTCGACGTGCTGGAGAACTGATATGGATACCCTCGGTTATTTGGGTCAAGGCTTCGGCGTCGCGCTGAGCCCGTACAACCTGGTCACGGCCCTGACCGGAACGTTGATCGGCACCGTCGTCGGCCTCTTGCCGGGCCTCGGTCCGATCAACGGCGTAGCGTTGCTGATCCCGATCGCCTTCGCCCTCGGCCTGCCGCCGGAGTCGGCGTTGATTCTGCTGGCAGCGGTGTATCTGGGCTGCGAATACGGCGGGCGGATCAGCTCGATTCTGCTGAACATTCCCGGCGAAGCATCGACCGTGATGACTACCCTCGACGGTTACCCGATGGCCCGCAAAGGTCTGGCCGGTGTGGCGCTGTCGCTGTCGGCGTGGAGTTCGTTTATCGGTGCGTTTATCGCCACCTGCGGCATGGTGCTGTTCGCGCCGTTGCTGGCGAAATGGGCGATTGCCTTCGGGCCGGCGGAATACTTCGTGTTGATGGTGTTTGCGATTGTCTGCCTGGGCGGCATGGCCGGTGATCGACCGCTGAAGACGTTTATTGCGGCGTTGATCGGTCTATTCCTGTCGAGCGTCGGCATCGACGCCAACAGCGGCGTGTACCGCTTCACTGGCGACAACATTCACCTGACCGACGGCATTCAATTCGTGGTGCTGGTGTTGGGCTTGTTCTCGATCAGCGAGATTCTGCTGTTGCTGGAGAAAACCCATCGCGGCCAGGAAGCGGTAAAAGCCACCGGGCGGATGATGTTCAACTTCAAGGAAGCGGCGTCGGTATTCGTGGTGAATATCCGTTGCGGCCTGCTCGGTTTCATCATGGGCGTATTGCCGGGTGCCGGCGCCACATTGGCCAGTGCCGTGGCCTACATGACCGAGAAACGCATCGCCGGTGCCAGCGGCAAATTTGGTGAAGGTGATGCCCGTGGCCTCGCCGCCCCGGAAACCGCCATCGGTGCTTCTGCCTGTGGCGCGCTGGTGCCAATGCTGACCCTCGGCGTTCCCGGCTCGGGCACCACGGCGGTGATGATCGGCGCGCTGTCGCTGTACAACATCACTCCAGGTCCGCTGCTGTTCCAGCAACAACCGGACATCGTCTGGGGCCTCATCGCTTCGTTGTTCATCGCCAACATCATGCTGGTGATCCTCAACATTCCGATGATCCGCATCTTCACCCGCATCCTCGCCGTGCCGAACTGGGCTCTGGTGCCGGTGATCGCGATCATTACCGGGATCGGCGTCTACGCGGTACACGCGACCACGTTCGACCTGTTCCTGATGGTCGGTATCGGCATCTTCGGTTACATCCTGCGCAAGCTCGACTTCCCGTTGTCGCCGGTGCTGCTGGGCTTCATCCTCGGCGGTCTGATGGAGCAGAACCTGCGTCGTGCGTTGTCGATTTCCAACGGAGCGCTGGAAATCCTCTGGTCGAGCCCGATCACCTTCGGTGTCTGGGTACTGACCGCGATCATGTTGCTGATGCCGCTGCTGCGCATCTGGCGCAAGCGTTCGGTCGCGCGTCGCGCCATCGCCGATGTTTGATCGCGCCTCACTGAAATCCTGGTGGGGAACCCCGCTGGTCGGTCTGCTTGGCGGTTACCTCGCCAGCCAGATCGGCTGGCCACTGCCGTGGATGGTCGGCTCGTTGCTGGCGATCATCCTCGTGCGCTGCCTGACGCCGTGGCAACTCACGGAAATCCCCGGCGGCCGCAAGTGCGGCCAGTGGATTGTCGGAATCGGCATCGGCCTACACTTTACCCCCGTGGTGATGGAGCAGGTGCTGAGTCATTTCGGTCTGATCTTTTTTGGCGCGCTGGTGACCAGCGTGTCGGCGGTGGTTGGCGTGTGGTTGATGCGCCGCACCGGGGAGGATCGCGCCACCGCCTTCTTTTCCAGCATGCCTGGTGGTTCCGGCGAGATGGTCAACCTCGGTGCACGCAACGGGGCGATGCTCAGCCACGTTGCGGCAGGGCAAAGTCTGCGGGTGTTGGTGGTGGTGTTGTGTGTGCCGGCGGCGTTCAAGTATCTGCTCGGTGACGGCACGCCGATTGCTCACGCTGGCAGTGTCGATTGGCGCTGGCTGGCGATCCTGTTTCCGGCTGGTGGTCTGCTCGCGTGGCTCTGGCAGCGCTTGCGTCAACCCAATCCGTGGCTGTTCGGGCCGTTGCTGGTGAGTGCGGCGGTGAGCATCGGTTGGGATCTGCACATCGGTTTGCCCAATGGCGGCAGTCAGATTGGCCAGTGGTTGATCGGCAGCGGCCTGGGCTGCCACTTCAATCGACAGTTTTTTCGGCGTGCGCCGTCGTTCATGGGCCGCACGTTGATCGGCACGGCGCTGACCATGTTGATCGCCACATTGGCGGCGTTGGGCTTGAGTGCGTTGACCCATCTGGATCTGCGCTCACTGACGCTGGGCATGATGCCCGGCGGGATCGCCGAAATGAGCCTGACGGCGGAGACCCTGCAACTGTCGGTGCCGCTGGTGACGGCGATGCAGGTGATGCGGCTGTTGTTTGTGCTGTTTCTGGCGGAGCCGTTGTTCAAATACTGGAATCGTAATCCCGAGTAACACCGAGTCGACTTTATCGCTGGCAAGCCAGCTCCCACAGTGTTCTGAGGTGTACACATAATTGTGGCACCCACAAAAAACTGTGGGAGCTGCGGTGCGACGACTCGACTTGCCAGCGATGGGGCCCTTCAAGTCGACATCAAACCGGCGGCAAACGCCACTCGATCGGCGTCTCGCCATTCTGCTCAAGAAACTTGTTGGTCCGGCTGAAGTGCCCGCAACCCAAAAACCCCCGATACGCCGACAATGGCGACGGGTGCACCGAGGTCAGCACCAGATGCTTGGTCGCGTCGATCAGCTTCTGCTTGCTCTGCGCATGCGCGCCCCAAAGCATGAACACCAGATGCGGCTGGCGCTCGCTGACCAGTTCAATGATCCGATCGGTGAAAAACTGCCAGCCCTTGTCTTTGTGTGCGTTGGCGGTGGCGCGCTCGACGGTCATGGTGGTGTTGAGCATCAACACGCCCTGATCGGCCCAGCTCTGCAGATAACCGTGGCTCGGGATGTCGATGTTCAGATCGCGTTTCAACTCTTTATAGATGTTGACCAACGACGGCGGCGCCGGCACGCCCGGCTGCACCGAGAAGCACAAGCCATGGGCCTGTCCCGGGCCGTGATACGGATCCTGACCGAGGATCACTACTTTCACTTTATCCAGCGGCGTCGAATTCAGGGCATTGAAAATCAGCGGACCCGGCGGATAGATTTCCTTGCCGGCCGCCCGCTCCTGCTGCAGAAAGTTGCGCAACTCTGCCATGTAAGGCTGGTCGAATTCAGCACGCAGTGCCTCCTTCCAGCTCGGTTCGAGTTTGATACGGTCGTCAGCAGTCATGGTCATACCCGGCAAAAACAATGGGGCGAACCCTAGGAAAGCCGGCCACGCTTGTCAATTGATCTGATGCACATCAGGCACTTTCCCACACAGCGATCATACTGATCGTTCAAATTCCCGATCGAGGTCACGATGAATCTGCACTTCGAAGAACTCTCCGGCACCGACGGCGCACGCCTCGGTATCGCCAGCCTGGACGCTGAAAAATCGCTGAACGCGCTGTCTCTGCCGATGATCAACGCCCTCAGCGATAAATTGAATGCCTGGGCCAAGGATCCACAAATTGTCTGCGTATTGCTGCGCGGCAATGGCGCCAAAGCCTTTTGCGCTGGCGGTGAAGTGCGCAGCCTGGTCGAAGCCTGTCGCGCCCATCCCGGCGAAGTACCGCCGCTGGCCGCGCAATTTTTCGCTGCGGAATACCGCTTGGACTACAGTCTGCACACCTACCCGAAACCGTTGATCTGCTGGGGCCACGGCTACGTGCTGGGCGGCGGCATGGGTTTGTTGCAAGGTGCGAGCACGCGGATTGTCACGCCGAGCAGCCGTTTGGCGATGCCGGAAATCACCATTGGTCTGTATCCGGATGTTGGCGCCAGCTGGTTTCTGGCGCGGCTGCCGGGCAAGCTCGGCTTGTTCCTCGGCCTGACCGGCGCACACATGAACGGCCGCGATGCGCTTGATCTGGATCTGGCCGACCGTTTCCTGCTCGACGAGCAACAGCCAGAACTGATTGAAGGCCTGTTGCAACTCAACTGGCAGGAACAGACCGCCATGCAGCTCAACAGTCTGTTCAAGGCCTTGCAGCAGGAAGCGCTGGCGCAGATGCCCGAGCCGCAGTGGCTGCCACGGCGTCGGCAGATCGACGAACTGCTCGACGTCAGCGACGTGAGTTGTGCCTGGAAAGCCATCAGCCTGCAACGTGACAGCAGCGACGCGCTGATCGCTCGAGCGGCAAAAACCCTGAGCGAAGGTTCACCCCTGACCGCGCACCTGGTGTGGGAACAGATCATCCGTGCGCGACATATGTCGCTGGCCGAAGTTTTCCAGATGGAATACACCCTGAGCCTTAATTGCTGCCGGCACCCGGAGTTCAGCGAAGGGGTTCGCGCGCGGCTGATCGACAAGGATCAAAAGCCGCACTGGCATTGGCCGGACGTCAGCAGTGTGCCGGATGCGGTGGTCGAGGCGCATTTTCACAAGGTCTGGGAGGGGCGGCATCCGTTGGCTGATCTGAGCCAATACTGACCCTCCAATAAAAAGCAGGCACAAAAAAAGCGGCGCTCAATGCGCCGCTTTTTTGTTTGCGGTGGATTACCAGCGGTTGCCACGTCCGTTGTGGTCGCCGCGACCACTGTGACGGTCGTAGTTGCCGCGACCGCGGTGATCGTTGTCCCAGCCGCCGCGACGGTGGCCGTCCCAGCCGCCACGATCATTGCCGTGCCAACGACGGCTTTCGTAGTAGCGCGGAGCCGGCTGGTAGTAGCGTGGTGCCGGTTGGTAATAACGCGGTTGCTGGTAGTAGCGCGGGGCTGGCTGATAGTAACGCGGGGCCGAATAGTACGTGCTGCCACCGCTGTAATAAGTGCCGCCACCGTTGTAGTACGCCGGCGCGGGTGAGGTGTAGACCTCTGACCTGTAATAGCTGTCTCCGTATGAATAAGGGACGCATCCGCCAATGGAAAAAAACATCACGGCAAGCAGAAGAATTCGGCGATACATGGCGGCCTCCTGGACCGCGGGTAGCCACACCAGCGACGCTGGCAGGCGTCAGTCGTTTATTCGGTGACTGACGAAGTATCTGACAGCGTTTTCAGAATCTGGTGCGTTTCTGAAACAAGTTGAAACAAGTGATTCATGAAACCTTGTTCATTCGCCAACTCCGTCATTCAGGAGCTGATTAGTGGTGCCCACCGTGGTATCCGCCGCCGTGATAACCCCGTCCATAACCGCCGTAATGGCCGCGACCACCATAGTAATAACGCGCGCCACCGTAATAGCGCGGGCCGTAATAACCGCCGTAGTAATAAGGCGAGTAATAGCCGGGAGAGTAATACGTGGCGGGATATGCATCGTAGGGACCGGCGTAGTAGTAACAACCGGACAAGCCCAGACCGAGCACGGCTCCAAGCAGTGCTCGACGCAACAGTTTCGAAATTCGCATGACGGCCTCCTGAAAGACCCACAGCCGCAACAGGACAGAGCAGCCGATACAGCTTTTGACTGACGCGGATCGATCAAGTGCCCGGTTCAGTCCGGCTTCAGATCAGTGGTGCTGGAACCCTGAAAACCACAGGTTGATGTCCAATACAGAAGCGACCATTCGCGCCGCGCATGGAGCAGTTATTTCCGCGCAGTGCCACTAGAATGCTTGCCATCGGGCCACTGCCAACGGAACTGCCATGCCGCTTCGTTCTCCGCTGTACTCGCAACGCTCACTGGTACTGACGCTGATTGCCCTGCTTGGCGCCGGTTTTCTCGCCACGTCGCTGCTCAGTTACTACGCTTCGCGCACGTCGATTCGCGACAACATCGTCAACACCGAACTGCCGCTGACATCCGACACGGTCTATTCGGAAATCCAGAAAGATCTGATCAGACCGATCCTGATTTCCTCGATGATGTCCCGCGACACCTTCATGCGCGACTGGGTGGTGAACGGCGAACAGAATCCCGAGCAGATGACCCGCTACCTCGACGAGGTCATGAGCCATTACGGCGCCTACACTGCGTTCTTCGTTTCCAACAGCACCCTCACCTACTACCACGCCAAAGGCGTGCTCAAACAGGTCAGAGTCGATGAGCCACGCGATGCCTGGTACTTCCGTGTGCGCGACATGAAAGATCCGTACGAGATCAACGTCGACCCGGATCTGGCCAACAAGGACAACCTGACGTTCTTCATCAACTACAAGGTCTACGACTACCACAACCGCTTTATCGGCGCGGCGGGCGTGGGTCTGACCGTAGATGCGGTGATCAAGCTGATCGACAAGTACCAACAGCGTTATCAACGCAGCGTGTACTTCGTCGACACCTTCGGCCGACTGGTGCTGACCGGTGCCGAGGGCGGGCCAGAAGGTGCGCATAGCGGGCAAAGCCTTGGCGAACTCGACAGCATGAGAAGTCTGGTCAGTCAGTTGCCGAAACCGCACAGCGGCAGCTACGAATACTCCGCTCACGGCCAGGGGCATTTTCTCAACGTTAGGTTTATTCCGGAGTTGAACTGGTACCTGTTCGTCGATAAACGCGAAGACGGCGCTTTGAGCGAAATCCGTCAGTCGCTCTATCTCAATCTGTTGATCTGCCTGTTGGTGACGTTGATTGTGCTGGCCTTGCTCAACCGCGTGATCAAACGATTTCAATCGAAGATCCAGGCCCAGGCCACCCTCGACAGTCTCACCGAGCTGCCGAACCGCCGTGGCTTCGATCTGCTCGCCGTGCAAGCCCTGCACGAAGCGCAACGGGAAACGAAGCCATTGACCGCGCTGTTGCTGGATCTCGATCACTTCAAGGCGTTGAACGACACCTATGGGCACATGGCCGGTGATCAGGTGCTGATCGGTTTTGCCCGCGACCTGCAAAGTTGCCTGCGCCATGCCGACATTGTCTGCCGCTGGGGCGGCGAGGAATTCATTGTGTTGCTGAAGGATACCGACGGCGACGCCGGTCAGAAAATTGCCGAGAAAATCCGCCAGCATGTCGAGCAGCACGAATATGCCTACAACGGCCACAGCCTGAATCTGACCGTGAGCATCGGCGCCACCACCCTGCAACGCGAAGACACCTTGCACAGCCTGCTGTCGCGGGCCGATCATGCGATGTATCGGGCCAAACAAACCGGCCGCAATCGCACCTGCGTGGAAATGCCTCACTCGACTTATGCCTGACGTCATCGAAAGACCCGAACTCTGCCCGGCCTGCGGCGCCCGCAACGATTGCAGCCTGGCCGATCCGCGCACCGCCGACCGCGCATGCTGGTGCTACGGCGTCAGCATCGACGCGGCCGTGCTCGAAGCCTTGCCGCCGGAACTGCGGAACAAATCCTGCCTGTGCCCGCGCTGCGCGCAGGTCGAGGCGCAACTGCAAGCGGCCAAGCCGTCGATCCCGTAAAATGCGCGCCCCGCCATCCACTGAAACCTGAACATGCGCGTCGACCGCTTCCTCAGCAACTTGCCCCGCTACAACCGTCAGCAGGTTCGCCTGTTGCTGGTGGAAAAGCGCGTACGTGTTGATGGAAAAGTCGTCACGGATCCGCACAGCGAAGTGCTGGAATTCAGCCGCGTCGAAGTCGACGACGAGGTGCTGCAACTGGGCAAACCGGCACGCTACTTCATGCTGCACAAGCCGCCGGGATGCGTCAGCGCCACCCGCGATCCGCAACATCCGACCGTGCTCGACCTGCTCGATGAACCGGACAAGGACGACTTGCACATTGCCGGACGTCTGGATTTCAACACCACCGGTTTAATGCTGATCACCAACGACGGCACCTGGTCGCGGCGCCTGACCCAGCCACAAACCAAACTGCCAAAGGTTTATTACGTCGAAACCGAGCAGGACATTGGCGCGGAGTATGCGATGACGTTTGCCGAGGGCATCTACTTCGCCTTCGAAGACCTGACCACGCAGCCTGCACATCTGGAACTGCTCGGCCCGAGGTCGGCGCGCCTGAGTATCGTCGAGGGTCGCTACCATCAAGTGAAGCGCATGTTTGGCCACTTCAACAACAAAGTATTGCGCCTGCACCGCGAATCCATGGGCCCGCTGCTGCTCGATCACGCGCTAAAACCGGGCGAGTACCGCGCTTTGCGCACCGAAGAGATTCATTTGTTCTAAGCCCGCGACCGCTCAGCAGAAGTTGTCGAACAATTTACCAACGGCACTTGCGCGATCCTCCTCCCCCTGCTTGAATCAGGACGTCGGCCAAATTGTGACCGATTAGTCACACCATACATCCAAGAAACTTTTTGCCGGTCGTCAGCCCTCTGGGTTGCGCCTCAGCCGGCAGACTGCCCGCCAATAACAATACCCGTCGACCGCTGTCATGGATCGACATGGGCCAAGCAAATTCCAGGCGTATGCCTACCTGTCACAAAGCTCGTGCAATCTCTTTTTGCGCGCATACCCGCTTGCTTGCCAGGAGTCTTATGACATGAGGCCAGAAATCGCTGTGCTGGATATACAGGGTCAGTATCGGGTTTACACGGAGTTCTATCGCGCAGACGCCGCAGAAAAGACCATCATCCTGGTCAACGGCTCGATGGCCACGACTGCGTCGTTTGCACAAACCGTGAAGAACCTGCACCCGCAATTCAACGTGGTCTGCTACGACCAGCCCTACGCGGGCCGGTCAAAAGCCCACAACCGTCACGAGAAACATCTGACGAAAGAAGTCGAAGGGCAGATCCTGCTGGAGCTGATCGACCACTTCGCCGCCGAACACGTGTTGTCGTTCTCCTGGGGCGGCGCCGCGACGCTCGTGGCCCTCGCGCACCAGCCACGGCGCATCGAGAAAGCCGTGATCAGCTCGTTCTCGCCAGTGATCAACGCGCACATGCTCGATTACCTGGAACGCGGCGTCGATTACCTTGGCCAGCGCGACGGCGATCGGGTCGGTGAACTGGTCAACAGCACCATCGGCAAACACTTGCCGTCGCTGTTCAAACGCTTCAACTATCGCCACGTCAGCAGCCTGGCCGAGCACGAATACGGGCAGATGCACTTCCACATCAGTGACGTGCTGCACAGCGATCGCCAGTGCTATTTGAACGCGGCGAAGAGAATCAACGTACCGGTGCTGTTTCTCAACGGCGAATGGGACGAATACACCGCCGCCGAGGATGCGCGCCTGTTCGGCAACCACGTAGCGCAGAGCACCTTCACCACCCTGCAAGCTACCGGGCACTTCCTCGACATGGAGCATAAAGCGGCGTGCCGCGATAGCCAGAACGCCCTGCTCGGCTTCTTGAAACCGGCACCGCAGGCGAGCCGCACGCGATACTCGTTTGTTCAGGATCAACATGCATTGGCTATTTGAAAGAGCGTCGTCGCGAGCGAGGCTGCCGGGCTGAGATTTTGCTTTTCTCACCGCAGTGCTCGCCCGCGATTGACCGTTTTCAGTGATTTAAAGCGTTCATGAGTAAAAGAAAAACTTCAAATCCGTGGCCGAGTCTGGTACAAAGTCAGCCGCTCTGAGCGGGTATAGTTTAATGGTAGAACAGTAGCTTCCCAAGCTTCCGACGAGGGTTCGATTCCCTCTACCCGCTCCACTCGAATATTGGTCTCACGTTGTGTTTTTTGACGGGGGATGCAGGGATAGAAAAAACCGGCCTATAGGGCCGGTTTTTTTGTGGCTGGGATTTGAGGTTGGCCGTTTGGGCAGCGCGGAATGATTCGGAAACACATCATTGATTGCAGATACCCCCTCCCCTCTTACGCTTTGATCTCTCTAACGAGAATCCTTGAGAAGCATGCGACGCACGAACTGATGCCCATGCTCGGGATCAATGACGGAGCAATTCCATGACAATCGGATTCAAACAGGAGTACGCAAGCCCATTCGCAGACTTCATCCGTAATGCGAAATCGGACGAAAAAAAGCGTGTTTACCGTGAAGTTCTGACCGAAGCTACCAAGAAGCAGAATGAGGTGATGCTGGCCGCACATACCAAGCATTCGGCGGTTGGCGCAGGTTTAAATGCGTAAGCTGATCGAAGTGATGACTTCAGGGGATTTCTCCTGTTGTGATCAGATTCAAGAATTGCTCTGAGTTGATGATGAAAGCTCCAGCCTCAAGTGCTTTGGAAACTTTGGTTGGCCCCGCATTTTCACCATAACAAAGAAACGTCAGCGTCTTGCCTGCCGTACTCATGACCCTCAACCCATATTCCACTGCTTTTTGCTCAAGCTCAGCCCGTTGTGCAGCTGCGAACCCAGTGAAAAGAATTTGATTGATCCTACCCGGTGACATTTTCGGATGAGGCGTTTGCGAAGCGGCTTTTGAAGCAACGAGCGCCGGTGGCTTTCGATTGTGCTGAAGCCTCGGAGAAGGAGGAGCGGCCTCATTTAAGAGCAGCTCAGCCCCAAGCAATACTTCGATGATGCGATCCTTGCGATAGGTTTTAGGAAAGGTATCGCTGGCAGATCGTCCTTGAATGTAAACCGAATTCTCTGACCATTGAATTAACTCCCGCTGACTTAAATCGCCCTTTGCATCTCTATAGCTGAATTTTAGAGTCGACATCCGTTTCACTCCCTTCTGACGATCACATGGCCAAATTCCATGCATTACTACGCTGGCTTTATCGAGAGGTGATCCCTTTCAACAGGCTCGTTGAGTGTCCATGACCTTCATTAGAGTTCAACGTTAGCAGCCCGAGCAGTGACGTCAGAAAAAGATGTGTTCCAATATTTTGCAGCGGAAGATCGCCCCATGAACATAAGCAAAACCGGGTAACAAACCCACCTCGCCATCGCTTCGGTCTTACCTAGACTGCGCTAAGCCAACCACCCAACAGAGAACGACGACCGCCCGGTGGTTATAGTGTTGATCATAAAAATTCAATAGGTATAGTACCCACCAAGCACACCACAAGGAGGTGTTGTGAATAGCCGTTTTTTAATCGGCCAACTCGTCGCAGACGGTTGGTATCTGGTACGGATCAAAGGAAGTCACCATCACTTCAAGCATCCGACCAAACCTGGACTGGTCGCCGTGCCACATCCGAAAAAGGATCTGCTGAAGAAAACGGCCATCAGTATTTTGCAGCAGCCGCTGCTTTGACTCTCTGAGTCAGTTGCGCCATGGAGGACAACGAATATGCTCTACCCGATTGCGATTTCAATTGGCGATGACCAACACGCCTGGGGTGTAGAAGTCCCGGACATTCCTGGATGCTTTTCCGCTGGAGAGGATCTGGACGATGCCGTCGCCATGGCTCGCGAAGCCATCGAAGGTCATTTCGAGATTCTCGCGGACGACGGCGCTCCCATTCCAGCGGCCAGCAAGCTGAGCCTGCACGTGGCCAACCCGAAATACACCGGCTGTGCATGGGCCGTGGTGGATATCGATGTGCTCAAGTATTTGGGCAAAGCCCAAAAACTCAACATCACCCTGCCGGGCCACTTGCTCAACCGCATTGATGAGTATGTGTTGCATCACCCGGAAGAGAAAAGCCGTTCCGGGTTTCTGGCTTCGGCAGCGTTGAAGGTGTTGCAGCAGGGTTAAGTCCTGGCGCTTGGGAACCGGCCTCATGGGCCGGTTTTTTTATGCCTGTCAGATATCGACTTTGATGCGACTACTCATCCGGCACAACCTTATCCAGCGCCTGATTTACCGCCAACTCCCCCAACATGACGACCTGTGCAATGCCGAGCGCTGTCTTGCGGTGTGAGGTGTCGAGCAGTGCGGCGAAGTTGTTGAGCATGGTGGTGGCCGAGCCGAGGGTTTCGCTGGCGTTGGCGAGCAAGGATTCGGTGTCGTAGGCAGGGTTGGCGAGGTACATCGGTTCGGGTTCGCGGGTGGAACCCATGATCTGCGCGGTTGGGCTGAGGTAGTGGTCGAGGGCGCGCTCGGCGGCTTCGTGGAATTTCTTTGAATCAGGTGATTCGTAGGGGGAGGCCGGATCGGTTTCCGGCGGATTTGGCGTTACTTTGTACATGGGCTTGGTACCTATCAATAGGGGCCGCAACCAATCTCGCTACTAAACGGATGGGAGGCAGCTGTGCGCAAGTTAGTAGACCGGACCCCAAACCCTAAATCCGGCGCACCCGAGGGCGCCATGCGCACAGCCACCATCGAGTACAAGCATTCGCCTGTTTGAATGGTACTTGTGCAGCCATTTAGGGGGGATTCCGGGCTACTAAACCCGATCACTGGAAATCAGTGACGCGAACCAAGTTACCGACCGCCCCTAAAGCGCACAAGCCGGCGGATTCTGGCGTAGCGGTAGGCAACGGCGCAAGGATTTGTAGGCTTCAGGACGTAACACTGCACGCCTTTAAACGCCTCACCCGGAAGATGTTTACGCAGCGATAACACATAGCGATTTTCCCGACATTACAGATCCACAACACTCCACCGGTTTTCACCTCCCACCCAACCGACTAGCATTTCCCCATCAGCCACCACCCTCCCCCTGCGCGGCCATTGACGAATACGCGCCATCACTTTCGAGGGATTCCAATCGCGGCCACTTTGCCGCTGACGATCGAACTCAAAAGAGCCTTCACCATGACGCAAAACATTTACGACGATCCCGAATTCTTCCAGGGCTACAGCCAGATGAACCGCTCCATCGGCGGCCTCGACGCGGCGCCTGAGTGGCCGGCGCTCAAGGCGTTATTGCCGTCCATGCACGACTTGAACGTGGTGGATCTGGGTTGCGGTTATGGCTGGTTCAGCCGTTGGGCCATCGAGAATGGCGCGGCGAGCGTGCTGGGGCTGGATGTCTCGGAGAAGATGCTGGAGCGCGCGCGCGAAACCACCTCGGCGGCGAACGTCCGCTACGAACGCGCCGATCTTGAACAGCTCGACTTGCCCGTGTGCAGTTTCGATCTGGCCTACAGCTCTCTGGCACTGCATTACATCAAGGATCTGCCGGGGCTGTTTGCCCACCTGTACGCCGCGCTGAAACCGGGTTCGCACTTTGTGTTCTCTATCGAGCATCCGATCTTCATGGCCCCGCGCAATCCCGGCTGGCTGATCGACAACGAGGGGCACAAGCGCTGGCCACTGGACAGTTATCAGATGGAGGGCGAGCGGGTGACGAACTGGCTGGCCGACGGCGTGATCAAGCAACATCGTACGGTCGGGACGTTGCTCAATTCGCTGATCGCTGCTGGTTTCACCCTTCGTCATCTCAACGAATGGGGCCCGAGCGATGCCGAAGTGGCGGCACAACCGGCGCTGGCGGAAGAGCGCGAAAGGCCAATGATGATGTTGGTGGCGGTGCAGCGCTGAGACCAAATCTTTCGACCGGCCAGCCCGGGTTTTAGGGTGATAATGCGCGGGCGATTCAATCGCCCGCTTTTCCATCGGGCAACAGAATATCCGGCGCACTCAAACGTGCGTCGAGGCAACACCCACCACTCAAGGAAGCAAGATGCAGATCACCCAGGGACAACGACTACCTCTTTCAAACATTCTTCAGGGGCAATCGCTCACACTCGCAGTTCAGATCCAGTCCAGCGATGTGATCGATTTCGTCTGCTTCGGCGTCGACGCGCAGGGCAAACTTTCCGACGATCGCTACATGGTCTTTTTCAACCAGCCGACCACGCCGTGCGCCAGCGTAAAGATCGAAGATCAGGGGCGTTTTCAGATCAATCTTGCGCAATTGCCAGCGTCGATTGATCGCTTGGTGTTCACGGCCTCCATCGACGGTGCCGGGGCGATGAGCGCAATCGGTGCCAGCCACTTCACGGTGTCCAACCCTGCCGGCCAGGCCGTCGCCCACTGCGCTTTTTCCGGCGCAACGTTCAGCGCCGAAAAAGCCATCATGGTGGCCGAGTTGTATCGCAAAAACGGCGAGTGGCGCCTGCTCTCGAACCTGCAAGGGTACGCACAAGGCCTGGATGCGTTGGTGAACCACTTTGGTGGCGAAGTGGCCGAAAGCCCTGCACCCGCACCAGCCCCGGTGAAAATATCCCTCGAGAAAAAAATCGCCGACGCCGCACCGCATCTGGTCAGTCTGGCGAAGAAAGCGCAGATCAGCCTGGAGAAAGCCAACCTCACCCAGACCAAGGCCCGGGTGGTGCTGGTGCTCGACGCTTCCGGCTCGATGAACCATCAGTACGCAAAGGGGCGGGTGCAGGAAGTCGTCGACCGGTTACTGCCGCTGGCGGTGTCGTTCGATGAGGACGGCGAACTCGATTGCTGGGCGTTCGGCGCCAAGCCTTTGCGCCTCTCGCCAGTGACCCTGAGCAATCACAAAGCCTTCATCGATACCGACAATGGCGGCTGGAGAAAATGGGAGCTGGGCAGCCGCATCAACGATGAGCCCAAAGTCATCCAGAAGGTCATCGAGCAGTTTCAGCAAAGCAATGACGGTACACCGATGTATGTGCTGTTCATCAGCGACGGCGGCGTGTCCCAAAGCACCAAGATTACCCGTCTGATGGTCGAGGCGGCCAACTTGCCGATCTTCTGGCAATTCGTCGGACTCGGTGGCCACGGCTACGGCATTCTGGAGAAACTCGACACCCTGACGGGGCGCGTAGTAGACAACTGCGGTTTCTTTGCTCTGGACGATCTGCACGACATCTCTGAAGAGCAGCTCTACGACATGTTGATGGCGGAATTCCCGATCTGGCTCGAAGAGGCCAAGGCCAAGGGCATCATTCGCTGACGATTTGCCGACAACCCGCGCACGGGGTCGTCCTGCGCGGACCGGGGACTCAATCCAGTGCCGACATCGGCAGCGGTGTGATGGCAGCGAATCGCGCCGAACGGTCAAGCTTGACCCGCGCGCCAAAATTGTCGAGTGCCGCGACCGGATCGATTTCACTCAGTCGGTCGAAGTTCAGCGAATTCCATTGGCTGCGTGAAATCACCACCGAGATCACATAGTGATCCTCGACTGTCCCGCTGGCCGCATCATCACGCTGGATATAACCCGACACCAGCACGTTGCCGATTCCGGGCAACAACGCAAAAACCTCACCCGTCACCCGAAACAACGAACCGTAACAAATCGCAACGAAGTCGCGGCGCGCCTGGGCATCGGTGCGTTTCTTGAAGGTCAGGCGACCATTGCCAGTGGCTTGGGCAATACGCCGTGGCATATCGCTTTCGTCCGGTAGATCAATATCCAGCGCGATGCCGCACACATCCTGAGAAAACTCGTAGGCCACCCGGGTATCCTTGGGCCACGCAATGCCGCTCAGCACATAGTTGAGCGCCTTCTCCATTTGCGCACTAAAGCCTTTGGCCGATAAGCGGAAAGCCTTTTCGATCTCTGTCCGCTCGAACTCATGGGCATCGCGAGTGGCCTGCCATTCGGCGAGTTCCTGAGCGTAAGCTGCCAACTGCGATTCGGCCTGCCGAACGACTTTCGCTGCACGCAGGAGCATTCGATCGACAAGGCCTGGGGTCAACTGCACAGGCATTGCCGGGGCCTCTATGGAAAAAGGCGCGGGAATCGCCGGCAGCGATCCTGGGCGCGGTGTCGGCAAATGCACCCCAAGGCAATCCTCAAGATCACGATTGATCGTCTGCGCGGCCTTCTCCAGCAACTGCTGAATGTCCTGCTCCTTCTGGGCCTTCACCCGTTTGACGATGGCTGCCGACAACGGTTGATCATCGATATCGGTGATCAGCAGAGTGCCCTCGTCGGTGACCTTGATCTTCACCGGGCCGGTGTACTCCGTTGCCGCAGTGCGCTGCCGAGCAGGACGATCAATGCGCTCACGATAGGACAGCCCCGTACCGGGCAGCCCCGCATTGAGGTAAGTGCCATTGCGGCCAATGGTCATGCTCAGGCCCCGAGGACCGATTGAAGTGCTCACCCCGGAACCGCTGATATTCAGGCGCACGCCCGGCACCAACGTAATCCGTTTGCTGAACCGAAATCCCATGATTGCTCCTTGCGTCCTGTCTGGCTGAGGTCAGCACCGCGACCGTGAAGGCTTACGTTCTGCCAGCGATGTAGTCGTCAATCGAAGAGAACTGCCGATGCCGGCACATCCACCCCGAGAGGAATACAAAAACCGTCGTCACCGCCACGGCCCAACCGCGCTTGCGCCGGGCCTCGCGCTTGTTGCTGGCGTTGCTGGCGAACAAAATCAGCATCATCAGGCAGTAAAACGTCAGCAAGGCGATTTTTGCGAACAGTGCGAGCAAGAAATACAACGACACGCCGTTGCTGCGGTACGTCTGCACAATCACCTGCAAGGCCATGAGCGACGCCAGCACCCCGGCGGCAATCGCCGAATAGCGGGCAGGAATTTCCAGCCAAGCATTGCAGATAAAGTAGGTGCCAATACCGAGGATTGGCGTGAGACTGGTCCACAGTGCGTCGGTGTAGTCCTGGTAAATCGTCATCGATCCCCGATGATGCAACCAGACACAGATCAGCAGCAAAACCGCCATGACAAACAGCGCGATTTTCAGGTTCAGAACCGCTTGATGATCGTCCGCCGCATTGCGTACGGAACTTGCCGGCCTGGCCGTTGCCGATGCCTGTACGGGGCCGGGATTAACTGCAGAATCGAGGGTCGCCGCAGGCACGATCGGTTTAGTGGCGGAGCCGACCACGAGCCTGGCAGGTTTTGCCAACTGCTGCGTCAGCTCGCTGAGCCTTTGTGACATCGAGGACGACAGGCACTGCCCGGTTTTGCAGTTGTCGCGCAAACGCAGCCACTCACGCTGCTGCTGGCGGACGTCAGTGGGGTTAGAGGCACTTTCCAGCACACGAACGTACTTGGCGTTCAATTGCTCATCCAGCAGGCCGAGGGCACCCTCTGCGCAGATTGCGTTTTCGGCAAAAGTGGTGGCCTTGGAACAATCAAAACTTGCTGCCGATACCGGGGCAGCGCACAGCGCCAGCAGCAAGCCAAAGAGGCTTGAGCCGAGAAACAAGCGTGACATGGTCGAAATCCCTTTTGTGTACGCAAACCCTGCGGTAGATGCCCGACGACGTTGCCAGAACGCCAACCATCCACTCGCCGAAACATTCCCTTTTTTTCTTTCAAGTACCACTTCCGCACGAACGACGGACAAGAAAAAGCCCCCTCGCGAGGGGGCCTTCTCAACCCTTGCGGGTTAGCCGATACTCACACCGTGGGCTTCAGCCAGAGGCTTCAGGCCGCCAGCAAAACCCTGGCCGATCGCCTTGAACTTGAACTCTTCACCGTTACGGTACAGCTCACCGAAAATCATCGCGGTTTCGGTGGAAGCGTCTTCGCTCAGGTCGTAGCGAGCCAGCTCTTTACCGTCAGCCTTGTTGATCACTCGGATGTAGGCGTTGGACACCTGACCGAAGCTTTGCTTGCGGGCTTCGGCGTCGTGGATGGTCACCGAGAACACCAGTTTCTTCACAGCAGCCGCCAGGCCGTTGAGCTTGACGGTGGCTTGCTCGTCGTCGCCTTCACCAGCGCCCGAGCGGTTGTCGCCCAGGTGCTCGACGGAGCCGTCGGCGGATTTTTTGTTGTTGTAGAAAATGAAACCGTTGTCGTCGAGGACTTTGCCGTTTTCACCCACGATGAAAATCGAAGCATCCAGGTCGAACTCGGTGCCGTCAGTGACACGCGGATCCCAACCCAGGCCCACGATCACTTCGGACAGGCCCGGAGCTTCTTTGGACAGCGAAACGTTGCCACCTTTGGACAGACTTACAGCCATGTTCACATTCCTTTTGTTGGGGGTTGGTTAAAAGTTCATGCCGTAGGAGTTGGCCAGGGCGCGCAGACCACCGGCATAACCCTGACCAACGGCGCGGAATTTCCACTCGCCGTTGTGGCGATACAGTTCGGCGAACACCATCGCCGTTTCGGTCGAGGCGTCTTCAGCCAGGTCGTAGCGGACCACTTCGGCACTGGTCACGTCATTGACCACGCGGATGAACGAACCACCCACCTGACCAAAGCTCTGCTTGCGCGATTCGGCGTCATGGATGGTGACAACGAAAACCACCTTTTCCACGTCGGCCGGAACACGGCTCAGGTCGACCTTGATCACTTCGTCGTCGCCGTCGCCAGCACCGGTGCGGTTGTCACCGGTGTGCTCAACCGAACCGTCCAGGCTTTTCAGTTGGTTGTAGAAAATGAAGTCGGCTTCGCTGCGGACCTTGCCGTTCGCACCCAGCAGAAGAGCGCTCGCGTCCAGGTCAAACTCTGCGCCGTCAGTGGCGCGCGGGTCCCAGCCCAGGCCAACCAGAATCTTGCTCAGGCTCGGGTCGGTTTTGGTCAGCGACAGGTTTGCACCCTTTTGAAGAGTCAGTGCCATGGGGTATTACTCCTTGTGGTGAAGACGATTACTCATTGGTTTTCGATCGGTGCTTCTTCTTCCTTTCCGGGGAAGATCAGACTGGCGACGACACCGATTGCCAGCACCACCATAACGATCAGCAAACTGGTGTTCGCATCGATGGTGTAGCCGTGATGGAACATGTGGTCGGTTGCATTCAAGCCCAGCTTGACGGCAATGAAGAACAGCAGCGCGATCACCGATTTTTCCAGGTGCACCAGATAGCGTTTCAGGGCTTCCAGGACGAAGTACATGGTCCGCAGGCCGAGAATGGCGAAGAGCATGGCCGAGTAAACGATCAGCGGCTCGCGGCTCACGGCGATGACTGCCGGTACGGAGTCGAAGGCAAACAGGATGTCGGAAACTTCTGCGACCACCAGGCAAAGGAACAGTGGCGTGGCGAAAATGGTGCCCTTCGCCGCCAGTGTCATGCCCTGGTTCTCGGGTTTCTTCAGTTCCACTTCGAGTTGCTTGCGCGACACGAAGAAGTTATGGCCGTGCAGCTTTGGCCATACCGGGAAGAGTTTTTGCGCAAAGCGGTAAGCCATGTGCTTGGAATAGTCTTCCTCTTCTTCGTCATCACCGCCGCTGCGCAGCATCATGATGGCTGTCCAGGCGACGATCACGGCGAACACGATCTCGACCCACGGGCCGAACGCCAGCAGACCGGTACCGATGGCAACGAAGATCCCGCGGAACACGATGGCACCGATGATGCCCCAGTACAGCACGCGGTGACGCATGCCATCAGGCACTTTGAACCAGGCAAAAATCGCCATGAATACAAAGAGGTTGTCGACGCTGAGGACTTTTTCCAGCGCATAACCGGTGACGAACAGGCTCGCGACATCCGGCCCGTGCTGCACATACAGAAAACCTGCAAACGCCAGCGAGATCGCAATCCAGAAAATCGACCAGATCGAGGCTTTGGCCAGCGAAATGGGTTTGTCCCCACGGTGGGTGACCATGTCGAGCAGCAACGCGCCCAGCGCGATACCGACGAACACCGCCATGGTCAGCGGGGGAAATCCAATGTGACTGTCCAAGGTACCGCTCCTTAAAGTTCGAAATCAGCCGGGTTCAATCCCAGCTCGAGGCAAATCAGACGGCATGCCGCTTTTTCTTTGTCGTCGAAGTTGCCATCCGACGCACCGATGGCACACGCGACACGCACCAGCAGGCGGCCGGCACCGGCATCGCCCTTGATCTTGCCGATAGCCTTGAGCGCTTCCGCCTGACCGATCTGAAAGTCAAACTCGAACTTTTCGCAGTGACCGTTGAAGGATTTGATGACGTCGGCCATGTTGAAAACCTTCAATTCCGACGAGTTATTGATAAACCCGGCCATTTTGGTTTTCTCGGCGGAAGAAATCTCACCGTCTGCAGCGGCGACGATTGCGCACGCGGCAGTCGTGGCCTCCATGAATTTCTGGTTTTTGAACTTGCTCACCTCAGTGGTCAGTTTGTCCCGCGCCAATGCAGCGTTTTCTTTAAGCCATGCAAGCATTTTGAGGTCCTCTCAAAGGGCGGGGCACCAAGCCCCGCCAAGGTAACTATTTAGAGCCGGCGCGCCAGTTCATGCCCCAGCCGTAGGCTTCGTCCATCGCCGAATGCCCGCGGTGGAAATCCACTCGCCGGGAAACCTTGACGGCACCGTTGACGTTTTCGAGCATTGCAATGGCGCACATGCCATGGCGACCGCCCTCTTCGTTGAGGCGAACCTCGATGTCCGGCTGATTCGGGATGTAAATGGTCACGACGCCGTCGGTCTCGCGCCAGTTCGGCGCGCCTTCGTAGATGAAGGCGAAAATCAGGATGCGGCGCACTTCTGCCCACTTGCCGCCATTGATGTGCATCCATTCGCCACCGGCCACGGAGCCGGTACGGTCGTCGCCCATCAACTGGATGTAAGGCGCATGCTTCAATTCGCCGAAGCAGTTGCCAAGGGCTTGCACCACACCCTTTTCACCGTCCTGCAACTCGTACAGGCAACCGACGTCCAGGTCGACCGAGGTGCTGCTGCGGAAGAAGCCGCCGGAGCTGCGCTTGTTCCAGTTCAGGTTGACCTTGATCTCACCGAAGCCGGCCGCCGTCTTCTCCAGACTGATGGAGCTGCGGGTCTTGTCGAGGGTGACCTTGCTCAGGCTGATCGACGATTTCGCTGCCGCAGGCGGTACCGGGGCAGGAGCCGGGGCTGGGGCTGGAGCCGGTGTCGGCGCTGCTGCCGGAGCAGCCACATCCACACCGAAGTGCCTGGCCAACGGCTCAAGTCCACCGTTGAAGCCCTGTCCGACACAGCGGAATTTCCACTCGCCCTGACGACGATAAAACTCGCCGAGGATCAGCGCGGTTTCCTTCATGCCACTGGTCGGGATCTGCGCTTCGACGCCACCGGACACCACCACCGACAACTGCGAGACGCGCTCGAAACTGGCCTTGTTTTCGTAGATCGTGGCGGTCAGTGCGACCTTTTCCACGGCCGCTTCAAGTCGGCTCAGATCGACCGTGAACACAGCACGACCCGCCGAGGCGTCGGACAGGGTGACTGCCCCGCCCAATACGCTCGGTTGCCCGTAAAAGCACATGTCGCCATCGCCGCGAACCTTTGCCGTGGTTCCCAGAACAAAGGCCGAGACATCAATGTCAGCGCCAGGAATCGGCGAGTAATTGATGTCGACGCGAAGCGGGCCGCTGGCAACTGGCGCGTTGCCGCCCGGAGCAAGGGTCGCCATTAACGCAGCGCCTGAACGGCCAGGTTGACCAGATCGTCGGCGGTGCGGCCATTGGTGGTCTGACCGATCGCGGTGAATTTCCAGCCATCGCTGTCGCGGGACAGGCTGGCCATGACGATGCCGGTGTGAGCGCCACGCTCGGACAGATTGAAGCGGGCCAGTTCGTTTTTGTTACTGGCGTTGACGATGCGGCAGTAGGCATTTTCGACTTTTTCGAAGTTCTGCCCGGTGAAGCTGTTCACGGTGAACACCAGGTGCTGGACGACGGCCGGCAGACGTTGCAGGTCAACGTGGATGGTTTCGTCGTCACCCGCACCTTCGCCGGTGCGGTTGTCGCCGGAATGCTGGATCGAGCCGTCCTGCGACTTGAGCTGGCGGAACCAGACCAGGTCGACCGGCTGCAGGCTGCCGTCGAGCAGGATGCACGAAGCGTCCAGGTCGATATCACCGCCATTGCCCATCAGCTTGCCGAGAAAGCCGGCCTTCACCGGGTCCCAACCCAGGCCGAGGCTGACGCTGGACAGCGCCGTACCAGCGGTTTTTTCCAGGGAAATGGACTGCTTTTTTTCTAGGGTAAGTACCATCGTTACGCTCCTTGTTGGTCATCGGTGTTCATGGGCCGCTCGGATGTGCGCGCCTCATGCAGGTCGGCCTGCGCATCGCGCACGCCCGGATTTCTTCCATTGCTTACCCGCAGGCGTCCACGTCGCCATAACGGGTGAAAGTGCCGCCAGTGCGCATCTTCGGCCGCCGCGAGCAATTCGTGATCGCCGCGGGTATCGCCCCAGGCTCTGATCCGGTATTGCAGCAAACTGCCGTAAACCGCTTCCAGCCTGATGACTTTGTTCGCGCAGCGACAGTTGTCGCCGGTGATGTGCCCGGTCAATACGCCGTCCACCACTTCCAGTTCCGTACCGATCAAGTTGATGCCCAAGCGCTCGGCGAAAGGCTGCAAGACCAGTGCAGGCGAAGCGGAACACAACGTCACCACGGCACCGGACTTGAGCTCGGCCTCGATCGCCAGCAAACCTGACGGACGCATCAGGCGCGGCCAGGCCTGCGCGCAATAACTCGTGGCCTGCTGTTTCAGCCACTCAAGCTTCACACCGCTCAGAAACGTACGGATCAATTGCGCCTTGAGTTCGTCACGGCTCATCCGCCGGGCGACGAATCGCAGGCTGGGCAGCGCCAGTCGGAGCAGGCGCCGATTGAACTCACGCTTGCCGAACGCGAACTTCAGAAACGGCACGAAACTGTCGTGCCGGGTCAGCGTGCCGTCGAAATCGAACACGGCGAGGACTGGTCGCTGCGGTGCCCCGGCATTGTCGATCAGCTCTTTCATCCTGCAGCCTCCGCCAGGCGAATCGAAACTTCGCCGACACCGTTTTCCGCATGGCGGATACCGTGCCAGCGTGCGCGCTCAAGAATGTTCGTCGCCCACTTGTAGTGGGTGGCGGGCTCGCACATCGCGTCGTTGTGACGAAATACCGCCGGGGCCACGTCACTGACGATCAGCTTGGCGCTGTTGAAGTCTTCGAGGCTGACGCGCAACGTGTCCTGGATGATTTCGATCTGGCTCGGGTGAATGGCGGTCTTGCCGACCAGGCCATGGGCGATATCGAATTCCAGTTCTTCCTTGAGCAACTGCGGCGACGCCAATTGTTCGAAAACCGGCGCGGTCAAGGCAAAGCCCAGCGAACCCATGACCCCCGCCAGCATCGGAATCACGTAGCCCATCGGCGTGCTATAGAGCGTGGTGGTCGGATTGCGGCGCAGACCGAGGCTGCCCATCAAATCGTTGCCACCGATGCGCAGGGCGATGATTCGCTGGTCGAGGCTGGCCTTGAGGGCATGCCCCAGTTCGACCATCGCGCCGGGGTTGAAGACGTCCGTGGTTTCCAGCGTCGGCATCAGGAACAGCGCAGGGTTGGTCACGGCCTGCTCCCAGGCGCCCAGATTGGCCAGGGTCAGCTTCGGGATGACAAAACCGTCGACATGCGCCATCAGCGGCCAGTCATTGAGAACGGCGGCCATCTGTGAATCGCGCGGGCGCACGAACAGCAGCGGACCGCCCTCTGGGCGACCACCGCGTTGCTCGATGACCGTCAACAAACCATGCAGGTTGGCTAGCGCCGTCTCGATATCAATGTCCGCGACCGCGTCTTCCAGGCACACCACCAGCGAACGCAGTTCCGGCAGCTTGGTGCGGAACACCACGTCCAACAGATCGGCGCGAGTTGCGGGCATGTAGAGCGTGGCCCCGAGGGCGTAAGGAGAAAGCATCTTCATCAGCCCAGACTCCGAATGATCGTCACTGCCCGATAAGGGCCCAACTGCGCGCCGACCTCTTCCACCGGTACGCCGGCGGCTTCGGTCAGGTGCATGAGCAATTGCACGTCGCTGTCGTTGCGGTCGCGAATCAGCACATGGTGCGGGACGCGGCGCAACACTGCGCGGGTCGCCTCGGCGATGCCTGGCTTGACCCGATTGAGGTTGCTCACCTCGAAACGTGCTGCCAGTGCTGCAACGACGTGGGTGGCGGCCCCCTGAAGCTCGAGACGCTGTGCGTCGGTCCATGGCACGGCTTTCGGCACGATGCCCAACGTTTTACGGTGAGTTTCGATCTGCTCGATGAACGTCTGTGTCACATCGTGTTCGCGCAAGTGGTCGTAGACCACGCAGCCATGCAGTCCGCCGTTTTCAGGCCAGATCGAACGCGACACCAGGCCGGAGACAGTGGCGCCGAGAATCCCCGATGGAATCACCCAGTCTTCGGACGAAGCGGCCATCCAGGCGCGACCACAGGGGTCAGCCAGCACGACCAGTCGGGGAGATTTCGGGAAGCGTGCGTCTGCGCCAAGACTGCGTTGAATTTCGCCGCTGATCGCGCCCTTGCCGGTCCAGCCATCGACGAAGACGATGTTCTCGGCCCCGTGGGTCTGAATAATGGCTTCCAGGGCGACCGTGTCGATGCCGCGATCACGGACGATGCTGATGCCGTAATGGAAGGCTTCGCGCCCCATGTCGATGAGCGCGCGACGCAACAGCACACCCAGCGGCAGTCCGGCACGCACGAACGAAACCAGCACAATCGAAGCGCCGGTGCAGGCCTCGTTCAAGCCCAGAGCCAAGGCCTGCACATCCGTCGCCATGCGCGCGCCGTTCTGCGCCAGCACCCGATCGTACAGGGCCTTGTGCACATCGCTTGGGGCACTTTCCAGACTGATCATTTCGGAATAGTGCTTCTGCTTCGTCTGAATCAGGCGCTCTTTTTCCTCGACGTCCGTCACGTCCATCTGCACCGCTTGCAGGAGGAAATGCACGTCATCCGGCGCGTAGCTCGCACTGCCCACCGTCACCAGGCTGGAGATCGCATCACTCATGGATCGAAGCCCCTGCCCGCTTGGCCAACTGGCTGCGCGTCGGGGTCGCCCACAGGTGGCACTCCTCCATGAACGCCAGGTCGGTGATGCTGTCGCCGAAGCCCAGCACAGGGCGTTCACCGTTGATTTCACGATCACGGCGCAACCATTCCTGAACCGCCGCCTGCTTCGACAGGCCTTGCGGCAGGAACGCCAGATTGTTGCTGTTGCCATGAATGTGCAGGCCATCCAGCAAGCCTTGCGCCCGGACTTCAGCCAGCACCGCGTCGAGAACGTCGTCACTGCTTTCGTTGTGTTTGGTCACCACGTAATGGCGCAAGCCCTGCTCTGCAACCACCCAGCCGCGCAGGGAAATGCCCAGTTGCTTGCCGATGGCCAGCGTCGCCTCACTCAGATCCGGCAGGCGGCGCTGATAGTTGGCGAGGAGGTCTTCCATGCGCGCCTGCCAGGCCTGATCGAGCGTGCCGTCCGCGCCGAGGATCACACCGCCATGGGAGCAGATGGCACCGTGCTGAAAGGGCAACCGGACCCGGCTGAACGCTTCTACGCTGCGCGCCGTGACCGGGACGACATCGGTCGTCGCCAGCAGCCACTCGACCATCGATTTCTGCACCGGGCTCATGTAACCGTTGGGCTGACCGTCGACATCCAGGGTCGCTGTGTGGCGAGGTGTGCCCTCTTTCATCTTGCGTGCGGTTTGAAACAACGTGTCGTCGAGATCAACCAGCGTCAACGGACGGTTACTTGGCATCGACGATCACCTGCGCATTCAAGGTTTTCAACAGTTCGGCAGAGACTGCCTGCTGTGGGGTTTCCGAACAGATCAGCACCCGGTCGAACTGACCCGGACGCACGTTGTAGAGAAAATTTGGAATGCCCAGACCGTAGTTGTCGGCGAACGACAAGGCATGCTCGATCGCATGGCCCAGCGCAATCGGCGAGCGGCTGGTCGAACTGAAATGGACATCGGCGCCAGCACGTTCCAGACGTTCGGCGAGCAGGAATGGACGCCAGACAAACTCGCTGGTGCCCACCACCAGAATCCGCTCACCCGGTTGTACCTGAAGGCCTGGCGCCAGGGTGTCGGCGACAGCCCGCACGCCGAGGCGGCCCCAGTCATTTTCCGCGCTCACCGGCCAGTCACCGGCAGCAATGGTGCCCACCGCCGGCATGTCGGGCAAAGGCGCATCCGGGTCTTCATGGAATTTATACGAGCCCTGCAGCAGGGAAACCTGATGCGCGCAATCACCCAGCGCATCACGCACCGCGCCGCCGGACCAGTCCGTGAGTACACAGGTCACGACCTGTTCGAGTTTATCCAGACCGGCATCGACCAGCGCCCGATGCAGATTGATGAATGTCTTGCCCGTCGAGGCCTCGTCATCAACCAGCACCAATGAACGGGCGCTGAGCATCTGTTCACGCACTTGCGGATCGACCGGCAGGTGAATCAGATGCGCACTGGCGTGACTGTGTTCTTCTTCGAAACGGGCGAACAACTCGGTCCCGGTGGGGTGACGGGTGCTGACCATGTACACGGTATCGGGGCGAGTGGCGCTGTACGCACGGTGAACGCCGGCGCCGAGGCCGACTGCGGTTTCGGCCATGCCGATGACCAGCACAGGGCCTGGCAGGTCCGCCGGAATTTCGGCGGCCAGACTTTCAAAACTGGCGGCCATCACTGATGGCCGGACCGGAATATGCCGTCCGAGTACTTTCGACACGAACAGGAATGCGCGCTTCGGATTACGTCGTTCGGCAAAGCCGAACAGTGATTCGGGGGCAATGACAGCATCATCAACGTTGACGTCCAGACGTCCACGCATCAGTTGTGCGCTCAGCGCTTTCGTTGCTGTACCAGATTCCATTAACAATTCCTGACTTGGCGTGTGATCGAAGATCCAGCGCCTCTTCCGTGGGTTTCAATTCAAAAGTGAATCAGAGATTTGTGGCTTCCACCCGCCACATTGATGCTTGTGCTTCGCGAGCCAACTGCGCCGCTGTGAACGTCTGGCCAGACGCATTTATTTTTCCATCGACCCGACAGGCATCGAGAAACGAAACCAGCAGCGAGGCTTTCACCGCAAAATTCATGTTTTGCGCATCGGGTACCGAAGAGGTCACCAGGCCAATCACGGCACCGGAAAAATCGAATAGCGGACTACCGCTTGAGCCCGGCTGAATGGGCGCCGTGAACTGCAACAGACTGGCATCGTTGCGCAAACCGAACAGCGCCGACACACCCCCCTGAGTGACGTGGACGCCGCCACCGGCGAAACCGGCCAGCGGAAAGCCCAACGCGACAATGTCTTCACCCAGATCGCAACCGAATCCGGACTTGAAGGCCACCGGTTTCAACGGCGGGCAGTCGATCACCCGTAAAAGAGCAATATCGTTGCGCCGATCGACCACCACGGGGTCGACACGATAGCGTCCGTCAAACGAGGCAATGTGAATCTCGCGCATGCCTTCAATGACGTGGGCACAAGTCATGACATGGGTAGGAGAAACGGCGAAAGCAGTGCCGGTGGCGCTGTCCGGGGCTCTGCCGGAGCCTGGCGCGTTCTGGCGTCCATTGGGGTGGGCTTCGTCGATATCGAGGCCGATGCGACGGCCGAGTGCCGCCAGCCCGTAGGCAGAACCTTCGGCCAGTGCGCGAAATTTCCACTGCTGATTGCGGCTGTAAAATTCGCCGATGATGATGGCGGATTCGCCGTTTTCGCGCAGATCCAGGGAGTACTCGATCTGGCCATCCACCTGCAGGCGCAGGTTCTTCAGCTCACTGACCGGGCCAACGGCGGAGAACGTGTAGACCACCAGCAACACACGGTCGCTGCCGGCCGGGATTTCATCCAGGTTCAGCTTGCAACCGACTTTTTGCTGATCGCCGACCCATTCCATCCACGCGCGCGGCGTCTGAAAAAGGGCGGCATCACCTTTCGGGCGGCGTTTTTCGTCAACCGGCAATATGGCAACGGCGGCGTACTCCCCGAAAGCCGAGGAGTTTCCACATTCCAGAGTCCATTCACTCCGGGCGTTTGATACTGCGGTGTTTGCGCCAGGCGCGAGCACCATCATTCCTTGAAAACTCCTTGTCTTGCGTCCTGCATGGGGCCGTATCGAACGACCAAAACGCGCAAATGGTAACAGATTCCATATGTCTATTTAACATCAGGATGATGCTAGTGCAGCCACGGTCACCCCTTTTACACGCACGTTCGGCCGCCAAACGCCCGCTGGCTCAGGCAAACCCAGCCGACGAGTGGCAAAGATGCCGGGCAGGTTCAAACCCGCTTCCCGGGCGTAACCGATGCCCCCGGAGTAACGAGCGTTAATTTCCAGCAAATGCGGTTTACCGTCTGCATCGTCACGGGTCTGGACATTGACGATGCCATCGCATTGAAAGTGTCCGGCTGCCTTGAGCGCGAGTTCTACAGCGGCACCTTCACGCTCGAGCAACTGATACAGACCGGTCTTGCGACGGCCAACAAACGCAATCGGACGACCGGCTTCACAGACCATATCCACCGAACATTCGCTTCCCGCCATATAGGGCATCACGAGCATCGGTGGCGGCGGCGTATCGGCCGAGCGATAGGCATGCATATAAAGGTCGAAGTTGACCTCACGCTCGTCGGGGTTGGCGAAACAGCGGAAAGGGTCGGCACCTGCCTTGAAACGCCAGAACCCCTGGCCATAAATACCCACGGCCGGTTTGACGCACACTTCGCCCGATGCACTCAGCGTCTGATAAGCGGCGAGCATCTCTTCGGCATTGGCGGCGGTGATCGCCGGCACGCAGGCCAGCCCCGCTCGCTCTGCCTCAGCGGTGAATCGGCTCTTGTTATCGACCCGATCAAACGTATCCAAAGAGAGTGCGCCGGTAACCAGTACCAGGCCGGCCTCCTCGAAGCGCTGCCGAGCCTGTTCGAAGACGCTGCCAACGCGGCCCGCCAGGATGACTTTGATGTTGTGAGCCTGAGCGGTCGCAATGACCCAATCGATGCGTTCCTGATTGTCCGCAGGCTCCACAAAGCTGATGTCGGCGAACGAGGTGATTTCCGGGCGATCCCGTCGATGCGACGCATAAATCTTCACGTCGGCCGGCAGCGCCTCGCGCGCGCCGAGAATGATGTCGCGCTGACTGGACTGCCCTTCTAGAAACCAGATCACTATGTTTACCCTCCCTTGTCGTTACGCCGAATGCCGAAACATTTTCTGAGAACGTTCGTCTCACATCCGCCAATGGGTGCGGACAGTACCGTCTTCCACTGCAAACTCAAGGGGAACATTCGGCAGTGGATCTGGCGCTCTCGGAGCGCCATTAGTGCTTCCCGGGTTTATTCTCGGGTGGCCACAATAAACAGGCGCGGGAACGGCAACAGCACCGAGCCATCGGCCATTGCCGGGTAAGCCTTTTTGATTTCGGTCAGATACTGCTGCAGATACTGCGCCCGTTCGCTTTCAGTCAAAGGGCTCAGAAACGGAATCAACCCGCTGCCCTTGAACCACTCGACGACGCCCGCCGCACCGCCCGCCAACTGATGGTGATAGGTGGTGCGCCACACATCGACTCGCGCGCAGTGCGCACGCAACATCGAGAAGTATTCGCTGGCACTCGCCATGTCAGTGCGCTGCCCGGCGGCACCGGCGAGTTTGCTGGCCCACGGGCCGTTTGCGGCGACTTCGCGCATCAGCCGGTGGGAGGGTTCGTTGAGGTTGTCCGGCATCTGGATCGCCAGACTCCCGCCTGACGCCAGTTTGCCCGCCAGCTTCGGCAACAGCGTCGCGTGGTCCGGCACCCACTGCAACACCGCATTGGCAAAGATCACATCGAACGGGCCTGCATCGGACCATTGATCAATCTCGGCCACATCGAACTGCAACAGCGGCAAGCGCTTGCGGGCGGCGTCGATCATGTCGGGCGAACTGTCGAGTCCGCTGACCTTCGCTCCGGGAAAACGCTGCACCAGCAACTCCGTCGAGTTGCCCGGACCGCAACCGATATCGACCACCGCTTGCGCCTGCGTCGCAGGAATGGCCGCCAGCAGATCGCGGGCCGGGCGAGTGCGTTCATCTTCAAAAGCGACGTACTGTTTGGCGGACCAACTCATTGCGTTCTCCTGTCGGGGCATTCAGCGGTTGGTCACGATACAGGCAGCGACGCGAGCAGTTCCAGAGCCACTCGTTGCAAAGCATTTCAGCTCGATGGCTTATTGCCAATTCGTCGCGCCACACTTCGGCTGATCCAGCAAACCAAAGACACCCGGCGCCGCCGGTTACCGGTTGATGTTCATACTGTCAATCAGCAATGTGAGGTGAAAGGGGATTTTGCTTGGGAGTTGGAATCTACTTCACAGGAAAAGCCGATACAAAAAACCGGCCAATAAGGCCGGTTTTTTTAGTCGTAATATCCAACTGTCTTTTTTAACTGATCCGAATATTCATAAATATCGTCTACTGAGCTGATCGGATGGCGCGTTTCGTTTTTTTCCTCATCGAAGATACCGATGTACTTCTGGGAACGATTGAAATGCAAGCGACAGATCGGTTTGCGGTTGTTGTCGTCCAACAGGATGCCGAAATAGCTCTGCGTATCACGCTGAACGATTCGCTTAGCATCGACCACCGACCGGACAAGCGCACGGACGATGTGATATCCCTCCAACTCCTCCAAGGTTGTTAATACCTTTTCGCCTGTCTCGTCACGAAGGTCTGTTGGATCAGCACCCATCGGGGCCGAGGGTTGAGACGCCAAAGAGGGTTGAATAGCCCCGCTCATTGCAGATTTAAGCCGATCGTTGATTTGGTCATTTAAAAATTGCACCACGGCTTTTTTCGTTAGCTCATGAAACTGCTCACGTACTTTTTGTGTGATTACGCCGTCGTAAACACGAGAGGCGAAAACCTTGACGAAATCATCGTCCGGCTTGCTGACCTGTGCCGCAATGACCTTCTTGATTTGACTGACATACTTCAGTTCACCAGCAGCATTGATGATCGAATCAACATCGAAAGCCGATTTCGTCAACTTCACCAACTCGGGAACCGAGTATTCATCGATATCCAGAAGGTCCAGTTCCAGAAATGGTTTTTCGTCCATTTTGTTAGGCGCATCCAAATCCGTAAAAAACTTGTAGACCTGTCCATTGGTAAGAATGGAGATACGTGCGCTAGTAACGTGAAAATAGCGGAACAGTTGCGAAGCATGATTGATATGTAGCGGCTCACCAACTTTTTTGCACTCAATAAGGATCTGCACTTCGCCATCTTTCATGATGGCATAGTCGATTTTTTCTCCCTTTTTTGTACCTACATCACAGACAAACTCAGGTGTCACCTCGGTTGGGTCGAAGACGTCGTACCCCAAAACAGTGTTGATAAATGGCATGACGAATGCATTTTTCGTTGCTTCTTCCGTCTGGATTGCGGCGCTCTGCAACCGGACTTTGGCGGCTAGGCTGGCTAACTTTTCGAAAAATTCCATGAGTTTTCTATCCGTGTAATGAGCTAATGGCAATTTGATCGCCACTTGATACTAGCCACAAACCAGAACAATGAAAGCTGAGTCCCTAAATCGCTCAGATCTCCCGATGTGCTCCTTGGATTATCGAAAAGGAAGCGGTCGTCGGTAGAATTTTCCCGAAGCCATTAGTGTCTGAATTTCAAGCACTCCGCCAATAAGGAACACGGCCATGAAATTCGCGAAGATTTCCCAGAAGCTCGCCCTGTGGGCCGGCAGCCCCAAGACCTTCATGGGGGCGCTGATCCTGATTGGGTTATGGGCATTGACCGGGCCGATTTTTGATTACAACGACACCTGGCAACTGATCATCAATACCTCGACGACGATCATCACGTTCCTGATGGTGTTCCTGATTCAGAACACGCAGAACCGCGATACCGACATTCTGCACTTGAAGATCGATGAGTTGCTGCTGGTAACCAAGGAGGCGCAGAACGCAATGCTGGGGCTGGAAGCGTTGGATTTGAAGCAACTTGAAGCGTTGCGCAAGCACTACCGTACGCTGGGTGAAGGGGAGGTGTTCAACCTTGAAGGTTTGGGCGAGAAGAGCAAGCCGAAGCAGGATTTGAATGATTGCTGAATCGTCTTTGTGTCGAGGGAGCAAGCTCCCTCGGCACAGGATTCTTGTAAGACTTGAGATTAGCGGCTGGCTTGCAGCGCTCTGGCCATCTCCAAATGATTTTGCAGTTTAGGCAATGTCTCATCAGCGAAAGCCTTGATCTCCGGAACATCGGTGGTCTGTGCTTCTTGCTGGATCTGCTGAATGGCTTCTTCAGTGGCTTTGACTTGGCTGGCGGCGTAGGCCTGGTCGAAGGTTGCGCCGTCTTTTACTTCAGGGATCATCTCCTTGGCCTTGTCGGCCATCTCGTCACGCGGTGCGACGGGCAGGTCGAGCTTTTTGGCGATTTTCGCCAAGTGCTGATTGGCCGTGGTGCGGTCGTTGATGACGACGATGGTGTAGTCCTTGACCTCTTTGGATTCGGTCTTCTGATGCGCCAGACGGCTTGCTTCGATGTCAGCCATGCCTTTGGCTGATGCATCGTTGATAAATTCGGCTGGCGACTGGGCAAAAGCGCTGCTGGCGAACAGTCCCAGAACAGTGACAAAACTCAAACGACGTACTTGGGTGGCCATCCGGCTCATGGTCGCGCCCTCCTTCTCTCAAAATTCAAGCGGGAGCTTGCGCCCCCGCCTCTCAATCAAAACAACCTTCACCGACTACTTCGATTTCTGAGCGGGCTTGCGGCCCATGTCTGTTTTCGCAGGCTCTTTATCGACCGTCGTTGTGGTGGTTTTCCCACCTTTGCGACCGGCTTCAGACGCCTTCGTTCGATCGTTGGCGAAGTTTCCCGAGTTCGAGTTT
Organism: Pseudomonas sp. FW305-7; assembly: GCF_058786735.1. Taxonomy (NCBI): domain Bacteria; kingdom Pseudomonadati; phylum Pseudomonadota; class Gammaproteobacteria; order Pseudomonadales; family Pseudomonadaceae; genus Pseudomonas; species Pseudomonas sp. FW305-7. The sequence goes on along the minus strand of NZ_JBYSZA010000018.1, from coordinate 19,255 downwards.
CTTGAATTAGGCATGATTCTCTACCTCTTGATATTGATCGTGGCGAGCAGGTGCCCGCCTAGATTGAGAATTTTCTGGCTGGCAAAGGTTTAGAAAAGTTGCCCGCGTCGCGACGAACGGTGAACCCGCATCAGCCATTGAGCTCGCGATGGTTCTGGCGCTTGGTGGCATACATCGCCTGATCGGCATGGCGAAACAATTGATGTTCCTCGCAACCATGCTCGGGATAGCGGGCGACACCGATACTCGGTTCGATCTGCAGGTTGTGGCCATCCAGGCGCATGGGTTGCACCAGCACTTGGCGGATTTTTTGCGCGACGCTGTCGGCATCTTCCACCGCTTGCACGCTGTGCAACAACACGACGAACTCATCACCACCGATCCGCGCGACCGTATCGGTCTCGCGCACGCAGCCCTTGAGGCGGTTGGCCACGGTTTGCAGGAGCATGTCGCCTACCGCATGGCCGAAGGTGTCGTTGACCTGCTTGAAGCGATCCAGGTCGACATACAACAGCGCCATGTGCCCGGAGTGCTCGCGGGCGCTGGCCAATGCAGCCTTCAGACGGTCACGGAGCAGCTCACGATTGGGCAGTTGAGTCAGTTGATCGTATTGCGCCATGCGCCGCAGTCGCGCGTGCAATTGCTGACGCTCGATGGCGGTAGCGACCTGGGCGCAGACGTATTGCAGCAGTTCCTTGTCCTGCTCGGTGTAGCGCTCGCCGCCGGGCAGACTTTTGACGATCAACGCGCCAATGGTGCCGTTTTTCGAGCTCAGCGGGACGCCGAGCCAGCACGGTGAATTCTGTTCGGCCACCAATGCAGCAAAATCCGGCGGGGAATCGGCGCTGTCCGGCGTCAGAAGAATCGGCTGACCACTACGGATCACTTGCGTACACAGGCGCCCGGTGATCGTCCCGGGTTGCTCGGGCTGCAATTCGTGATCGTCAACGTGATAGGGAAAGTTCAGCTGTGCACAGTGTTCGTCGTAGAGCGCCACCGAGAAATTCATCGCCGGCAGCCACTCGCCGATGATCAGGTGGATACGTTTGAACAACGCCAGCAAATCTTCCGCCACATGCGCCGCCTCGGAAATCGCATACAGCGCCGCTTGCCGCGATTCGGCCTGCTTGCGTTCGGTAATGTCGCGGGCCACGGCGATGCGTAATTGATCCACTTCCGACCAGCGCGCCGACCAGAGAATGTGAGCGACGCCGCCGTCCTTGCGCACGTAGCGGTTCTCGAAATTGAGCTTGGGCTCGCCACCCATGATCTCGCTGGCGGCAGCGAGCGTGCGCTGGCGATCCGCCGGGTGCACCAGCTCGATCATTTGCCGGCCGATCAATTCCTCAGGCGTGTAGCCGAGTATGCGCTCGCAGGCGGCACTGACAAAAACGAAGCGACCCTGCTTGTCCACCGCGCAAACGGCGTCCAGCAACAGGTCGATAAAACTCGCCAACGGCGCGGAATTTCGGCTTTCCATGGTTCAGCACAGGTGTCCGGGCAATGCAGCACTGATCAACCATCCTTGACCGTTCGATCCCGCATCCCTGCACGCAAAATCAAGCCTTGTTCGGCATCAGCCCCGGCAGCGCATGTAGCAGCGCATTGACGGCGAAACCGATGAACATCACGCCGCACAACCGGGTGATCAGCAGTTCATGGCGCTGATAAATCGTGCGCACTCGCTGCGCGCCGACAACGCCAATGAGGATAGCGTAAGCCAGCAATCCGCCGAGGAAACTCAGGGCGATCAGCGATGGCAGCATCGACCAGTTGAGCAGTTCGGCGCGGCTCGACAGCAGCGCTGTGAACGTCGCCACCGCCACCGGATAGGCCTTGGGATTGGTCAAGCCGAACAGGATGCCGTGCCAGAACGGATTGCGCGCCGCGCCTTGCGGCTGGTCATCGCTGCGGCGTTGCGCACGCACCGCGCGCCAGCCCAGCCAGAACAGGTACAAGCCGCTGAGTACGCCGAGCACATCGAACGCAGTGCTGCCGATTGCCCGTGCACCGACAATCGCGATCAACGCGGTGCTGCACCAGACCACGTCGCCGAGCAGGTGCCCACAGAGAAACCCTGCCCCGGCTCGTCGCCCGTGGGCCGCACCGATGCCGAATACCGCCAGCACACCCGGCCCCGGCGTAATGCCGTAAATGAAACCCGAGGCCAGAACGGCCATTAGTAACGATGGGGTCATGGAATACCTGCAAGCGCCAGAACACGTGGCCGCCAGTCTATATCAGCGAAATGTGTCAGATCACGGCGCGTCGTAAATACGCATGCCGGCGTACGGTTTCAGTCGACATGCCGCCAGCCGCGAAGCCAGTCCACCGACGTGGGCTTCGAGCTTGTGGCCATCGGGATCGAGAAAGTAGAACGACGCACCTTCGCTGCGGTTATCCCGCCATTCCTGCACGTTGGCCGCTTTTAGTGTCTCGACGAACAGCGGAAAATCCGCCGCATTCAGGCTGAAAGCGTAATGGGTGTAGTCGGCGGACGCCTCGGCGCTACGTTTCGGGTCAAGCGACAGGCACAACCACAACCCGGGCAGCGATAGATAGGCACCGGCATCCCACGTCGCGTCGACGCGCAATTGCAGCACGTCGCGATAGAACGCCAGGCTGCGATTCAGATCAGTGACGGCCAGGGTCAGGTGGTTGAGGCCGGTGAGCATCGGATCAGTAACCTCTGAGGTCTTCAGGGACGACGTATTGCTGGCCGTCGTAAGTCAGGGTGATCTGGGTTTTCTTCAGGTCGGTGGTTTTCGAAACACACTGATCGCCCGACTGGGTGTTTTTCATCTTACTGCCGCTGGTGGTGATGATCAGATCGGCGAGGCCGTGATGACTGGTGGTGCCGATTTCGAGCGTCCTGCGGGTTTTCTTCATGTAGCCCGCGCAACCGCTCATGAACTCACCGTGGTTCTTGTAGACCACCAAGCCTTCCAGTACCGGGCGCAGCTCATTGCCTTCGCGGACATACAGCGCCAGATCGGTTTTCTCGTAGGGAATCGCGCTGGAACTGTGCCCGAACATTGAACGCAGGCCAAACGCGCGGATGTCCGGCGCCAGTCGATAGCGGCCGGTGTCGATGCGCAGATCGTCAAAGCGAATGGCATCAGAGTTGTACGCGCCTGGTTTACGGTAAGTGGCGATGGTTTTTGCGTCGCTGGCATTGACGATCGCCAGATCCAGATCGAGCACCCCGGCATCGTCGCCGCCGGAGTCGGCAAGGTACGTGGTCTTGACTGAGATCGCCTGATTCGGGAAGGCCGGCCAGACGACGCAACGTGACATTGATTGGCCGTCATAGGCCTTGGTGGTACAGGCGCCTTGGGCTTGGGCGGTGATGGCCAGAAAACCGAGAGCAATAAGAAGTCTGGTTGGGCTGAACATTGTTCTTCCTTGATAAAAGTCGAGTGTGGCAGGCCGGTTACAGGCCTTGAACATCGTTAGGCAAAACGTAAGATTTGCCGTCGTAGCGCAGCGTGGTCAGTTCGGGCTTGTAATGGGTAGTCTTGATTTCACAGGTGTCCGGTGGCCCTTCTCCGGTGAGCCCGGTGGTGACCGATTTGAGGATCAGGTCGGCAAATCCGTGAGAGCTGGTTTTGCCCATCTCAATCGTGCGAACCGTAGTCCCGCGATCGCCCGCACAGTTGCCATCCCACTCGCCACTGAAGCGGTAAACCACCAGACGATTCAGCACCGGACGCAATTTTCCGCCCTCTTTCACATAGAGCGAGAGTACGGTTTCATTCAACGGATTGACGCTTGAAGAGCCTTTGAAAATCGCCCGCACACCAAAAGCACGCAGCGTCGGTGTGAGCTTGTAGCGCGCAGTGTCGAGTTCCACGCTCTGCATTTCGATGGCATCCGTGGAAAACGCAGAGGGTTGATGCCAAGTGGCGAGCGATGTCGAATCGTCTGCTGACAACACCGATAAATCCAAATCGTAGGTACCGATTTTTTCGCCTTTGGCGTACACCGGATCCGCTACAAATTTTGATACCGCGGTGATCGTCAGGGGCGGATCGACAGGCCAATCCTTGCACACAGAAAAGTCCCACTGCCCCGTCACCGCTGGCGGCGTGCAATCGGCAAACGCCTGCCCCGCCAGCAGCCACCCACCCAGCGCCACGCACCGGATCAATCCAGACTTCACTGTCACATCCCGCTCCTTGATAACTTTTCAGCCGCGCACTATCCCCTCCTCAATCGTGCGATTCAACCAGTTCAACGCCTGATCCCCACCCCGACGCTTATGCCACGCCAACACAAACGTGAACGGTGGTATCTCGAACGGCGGCGGTACGACGATCAATTCGCGCTGATCAATCTCCCGCAGCCCCCGCGACGACACCGTAAGAATCAGGTCTGTGCCGCTGATGAACTGCGGTGCGACGTTCCAGTGCGGCAGGCTGATCGCAACGCGGCGGCGTTCGCGCAAAGCGGTCAGCGCCCGTTCGATTTCCGGCGTACCGCTGCCGCGCATTTCCAGCAACACGTGCGGGCGTGACAGGTAGGTCGGCAGATCAAGAACACCGTCGGCGGGCAATGTCTGACGGTCGAGCAGGCACACGTAGCGCTCTTCGAACAGCAGCGTACTGCGCAGCTCATTGGGCATTTCCGGGAACACCCCGGCGGCGACGTCGATATCGCCGTTGAGCACGCCTTCAAGCATGCCTTCGCGGCTGGCGTGGCTGATCTGCAAATCGATGCCCGGCGCTTCGCGGCGCAAGGTGCGGATCAGCCCGGGCAGGATAATCGCCGCGCCATAGTCGGACATCGCCACGCGGAAAGTACGGCGGGCACTGGCCGGATCGAAGGTGTTGGGCGCCAGCAACGATTGCACTTGGGCCAGCGCTTCGGCCAGTGGCGCGACCAGTTCCAACGCCCGCGCAGTGGGCGCCAGACTGGAACCGGCGCGAACCAGCAACGGGTCGCCGAGCAGGTCGCGCAAGCGCGCCAACGCATGGCTGACCGCCGGTTGACTCAGGTGCAGGCGCTCGGCTGCGCGGGTGACATGTTGCTCACTGAGCAAAGCGTCGAGGATCACCAGCAGATTGAGATCGATACGGCGCAGATCATTCATTTGATGCATGTTCTGGATGACAAAACGGAATTTAAATCTGCTCGACGAATAGCCTAGAGTCCAGCAAAACCTGTTGGAGGAAGAGCATGAGTACGCTGCAGTGGACCGGTTTGTTGGCGTTGGCCGCTTTTGCCGGGGCGGTTGTGCCGTTTCAGAGCGCCATCAATAGCAACCTGGCGCGCGGATTGGGGCATCCGTTGTGGGCGACGCTGGCGTCGTTGCTGGTGAGTGTTCTTGTGCTGTTGCCAGTAATTGTGGCGCTACGCTTGCCGTTGCCGTCGTGGGCATTTATCAGCAAGGCACCGTTATGGATGTGGGCGGGGGGCGCGTTCGGGGTGTGTTTTGTGGCGCTGGCGGTGATGCTTTTGCCCAGGCTTGGAGCTTCGGGGTTTGTCGCGTTGGCGTTGGCTGGGCAGGTGATTGCATCAATGGTGCTGGATCACTTTGGGCTGTTCGGGTTGGTCGAGAAGCAGCTGACATTGTCGCGGGTGTTTGGGGCCGTGTTGCTGATTGCCGGGGTGGTGTTGATTCAGTTTGGCGGGGTGTTTGAGAGGAATGTGGTGACGGTTGGATGATGGGAATAGCGGATGGATTTGCGCTGCCTTGAAGTCAGTCATCGCGGGCAAGCCCGCTCCCACAGGGTTCTGCGGCGAATACAGATTTATGTATCGCCGCGCAAACTGTGGGAGCGGGCTTGCCCGCGATGGCGTCGGTGTAGCAGCCAAACTCTTTCAGAATGCAGCCGATCTCAAAACGCGTTGCGGAAAATCTCCTCGATCTGCCGCTGATCCGCCGCACGCGGATTGGTGAAACCGCAGGCATCTTTCAAGGCATTGGCGGCGAGAATCGGGATGTCGGTGCATTTCGCGCCGAGATCACGCAGCCCGCCGGGAATCTCGACGTCACTGGCCAGGCAGCGGATCGCGCTGATCGCCGCTTGCGCGCCCTCTTCCGGGCTGAAGCCACGAATATCTGCGCCCATCGCGTGGGCAACATCGGTGAGGCGATCGGCACACACCAGCGCGTTGAACGTCTGCACGTGCGGCAGCAGAACCGCGTTACACACGCCGTGAGGCAAGTCGTAGAAACCGCCCAACTGGTGCGCCATCGCATGCACGTAACCCAGCGATGCATTGTTGAACGCCATGCCCGCGAGGAACTGCGCGTAAGCCATGTTCTCCCGCGCGGCAAGATCACTGCCGTCGCGCACGGCCAGACGCAGGTTGTTGCTGATCAGGGTCATGGCCTTCAACGCGCAGGCGTCGGTGATCGGGTTGGCGGCGGTCGAGACGTAGGCTTCGATGGCGTGGGTCAGGGCGTCCATGCCGGTGGCGGCGGTCAGGCTTTTCGGCATGGCGACCATCAACGCCGGGTCATTGACCGACAGCAGTGGCGTGACGTTGCGGTCAACGATGGCCATTTTCACGTGGCGCGATTCGTCGGTGATGATGCAGAACCGGGTCATCTCGCTGGCGGTACCGGCGGTGGTGTTGATGGCGATCAGCGGCAGTTGCGGCTTGCTCGATTGATCGACGCCTTCGTAATCGCGGATCTGTCCGCCATTGGTCGCACACAGGGCAATGCCCTTGGCGCAGTCGTGAGGCGAACCGCCGCCCAGCGACACCACGAAATCACAGCGACTTTCCCTCAGCAGCCCCAACCCGGCCTCGACGTTGGCGACGCTCGGGTTCGGTTTGGCGCCATCGAAGATCACCGAATCGATGTCCTGCATCGCCAGTTTCTCGGCGATCATGCTCGCCACACCGGCCTTGGCCAACCCCGCGTCGGTAACGATCAGCGCCTTGCGAAAACCATGGTTGCGGATCGCGATCATGGCTTCGTCGAGGCATCCGCTGCCCATGATGTTGACCGCCGGAATGAAAAAGGTGCTGCTCATCGTGTATCTCCTGACTGGGGCCGAACCGACCGTCCGACTCGGTGGATGGATACAGGATCGACCGATCGGTCACGGCCGATGTTGATCTGGCTCAATGCCCGCTCGTGATAAAGTCGCCGCCCATCAGCCCCTATGTTTTGAGATGTGCCAAGCAATGAGCGATTTTCTGGATGTCGACGCGACCCTCGAAGACTGGAACACCCTGCGCGCCGCGACCGAATACAAGGGTTTGCTGGTGGGTAACGGTGCCAGCCGCGCGGTGTGGGACGACTTCGGCTACGACTCGCTGTTCGAAAACGCCCGCACGGTGGAAGAGAAACCGCTGAGTCCGTCGGAACTGGCGGTGTTCGATGCAATGCAGACACGCAGTTTCGAGCAAGTCCTCGGCGCACTGAAAACCACCAGCCGGGTCAACAAGGCACTGGCCGTCAGCTCGGCGGCGCCGCGCAATCGCTACTACGCGATCAAGGAAGCGCTGATCAACACCGTGCACGCCGTGCACATTCCATGGCGCCTGGTGCAGACCTCGACACTGACCACGCTGAATGAAGAACTGGCGCGTTATCGCACGGTGTTCACGACCAATTACGACCTGCTCAATTACTGGGCTCTGCAGCACAAGAGCGAAGCCATCGACGACCTGTTCAACGGTGCCAACGCGAGTTTCGACCTGAGCGAAACCACCACCGGCAAACCGCGCTTGCTGTACCTGCACGGTGGCCTGCACCTGGTGCGCAATCAGGATGGCACCGCACGCAAACTGACCTCGACCGAGGGCACGCTGCTCGGCAGTTTCGCGATCAACAACACGATCAAGACACTCGATGACGTGCCGCTGTTCGTCACTGAAGGGCCGAGCGCGGACAAGCTCAAGACCATCCGCAGTTCGGATTATCTGTCGTTCTGTTATGAGCAGTTATTGGGCCATGGCGACAGTCTGTGCATCTTTGGCCATGCACTGGGTGAGCAGGACGCTCATATCGTTCGGGCGTTGCGTCTGGCGAAACCGAAGATGGTGGCGATCTCGATTTACCCGCGCAGTGCGGCGTTCATTCAGCACCAGAAGCGGCATTACGCGAAGGTGTTCGAGGGGATGGGGGTTGAGTTGCGCTTCTTTGATTCGAAGACGCATGCGCTAGGGAATCCAAAGCTGTCGGTGCCCGTCGAGGTTTAGCGGCAAGGCTTCTGACGCCATCGCTGGCAAGCCAGCTCCCACAGGAATTCTGCCTGGATCAGAATTTGAAGTTCGACACATGACACTGTGGGAGCTGGCTTGCCAGCGATAGCGATAAACCCGTCGACATCCAGGCTGCGGATACTGGCCAACTCCAACAGAACATTCACTCTTCAGCGCTGTGCACCACCACCAGCAACTGCGCCTGCACCTCGCCCACCGAGCGAATCCGATGCGGTTTCTGCGCATTGAAGTGCAGCGCATCGCCGCGTTCCAGCAGCACCCGCTCGTTCATGAAATCCACTTCCACCTGCCCTTCGTGGACAAACAGAAACTCCTCGCCCAAATGCTCCTTGAAGGTCTTGTCGGTGAACTCGCTCGGTGGGTAGATGATGAACGGCAGCAGGTTGCGCTCACTGACCTGATGCGCCAGCACCGCATAACCCGGGCTCTGATCGTTTGCCGCCAGTGACTGCCGCTCGTGGCTGCGCACCAGGCTGTAGCTGTCGAGGCTGACGTTGTCTTCGGAGAACAGTTCCTCGACTTTCACGTTCAGCGCTTTCGCCAGTTTCAGCGCAGCGGCAATCGACGGGGTGTTCAGCCCGCGCTCGACTTTCGACAGATAACTCTTGGTCATGCCGGATTTTTCGGCCAATGCCTCAAGGGTTACGCCAAGTTTTTTTCTCAATAATTTCAAACGGATAGACATGCGCAGCGGTTATTCCATTGAGGAGGCGACGATTTGTGCTTGCCAATGACACTTTGTGTCATATAGCCTCTTTAGTGTCATTTGCAATCACCCAAAGGACACAGACATGGCCAAGACATTAGCACTACCCAAAGACCAACTGGTCAAGCAAGCGCTGACCCAGATGCAAAACACCCTGGCGGATAATACGTGGACAGACCGGCAAAAGCTGGCCCTGACCTGCCGGATTCTGTTCGAAAGCGGTCACGACTCCGGCCTCGCCGGACAGATCACCGCCCGTGGCCCGCAACCGGGCACCTATTACACTCAGCAACTGGGCCTGGGCTTCGATGAAATAACGGCGAGCAATCTGCTGCTGGTCAACGAGGATCTGGAAGTGCTTGAAGGCCACGGCATGGCCAACCCGGCCAACCGTTTCCACAGCTGGGTGTACCGCGCCCGCCCGGACGTCAATTGCATCATCCACACCCACCCGACGCACATTGCTGCGCTGTCGATGCTGGAAGTGCCGCTTGAAATCTCGCACATGGATCTATGCCCGCTGTACGACGATTGCGCGTTTCTCGAAGGCTGGCCGGGCGTGCCGGTGGGCAACGAAGAAGGCGAACTGATCGCCGGGGCCTTGGGCGACAAGCGCGCGATCCTGCTGTCGCACCATGGCCAGTTGTCGACCGGCACCACGATCGAGGAAGCCTGTGTCATTGCGCAATTGATCGAGCGCGCCGCCAAGCTGCAACTGTTGGCGATGGCGGCCGGAACGATCAAGCCGATCATTCCTGAGCTGGGCCGCGAGGCGCATGACTGGGTGTCGAAACCGAAACGCCACGCCGCCGCTTTCAACTATTACGCTCGGCACAACCTGCGCCAACACGCCGATTGCCTGAACTGAAACCCATTTGACGGAGTCATCCCCATGTCCAACATTCACGGCATCATCGGCTACACCATCACCCCGTTCGGCGCCAACGGCGAAGGGCTGGATCTGCCGGCGCTGGGTAAATCAATCGATCGCTTGATCGACAGCGGCGTGCACGCCATCGCCCCCTTGGGCAGCACTGGCGAAGGCGCTTACCTGAGCGACGCGGAGTGGGATCAGGTCGCCGAGTTCAGCATCAAACATGTGGCCAAACGTGTGCCGACCATCGTCAGCGTGTCTGACCTGACCACCGCCAAAGCCGTACGCCGCGCGCGCTTTGCCGAGGCCCATGGCGCCGACGTGGTGATGGTGCTGCCGGCGTCCTACTGGAAACTCACCGAGGCAGAAATCCTCGCCCACTACCGTGCCATTGGCGACAGCATCAGCGTGCCGATCATGCTCTACAACAACCCGGCCACCAGCGGCACTGACATGTCGGTCGAGTTGATTCTGCGGATCGTCGGTGCGGTGGAAAACGTCACCATGGTCAAGGAGAGCACCGGCGACATCCAGCGCATGCACAAGCTGCAATTGCTTGGCGAAGGCCAGGTGCCGTTCTACAACGGCTGCAACCCGCTGGCGCTGGAAGCGTTCGCGGCCGGGGCGAAAGGCTGGTGCACGGCGGCGCCGAACCTGATCCCGCAACTGAACCTAGATCTGTACGCGGCGTCGCTGGCGGGAGATATGGCCAAGGCGCGCGAACTGTTCTACCGCCAGTTGCCGTTGCTGGATTTCATCCTCAAGGGCGGTTTGCCGGCGACGATCAAGGCCGGGTTACGTGAGACCGGTCTGGAAGTGGGCGATCCGCGCTTGCCGGTGTTTCCATTGAGTGAAACCGGGCGGGGTCAGCTGCAGGCAATCCTCAAAACCCTGCGCTGATTTTTCGGCAATACAGAAAACCTGTGGGAGCTGGCTTGCCAGCGATGGCGGCGTATCAGTCAACATCAATGCTGAATGATATGGCCTCATCGCTGGCAAGCCAGCTCCCACAGGAATGATGCTGGATTTGAAAGTGAGTTCAGAGGACCGGCAGGGTCTTGTCCTTGATGACTTTGGTCGGTCCGTTGGCCTTCACGCTGGCAATGCCCTTATCGCAAGCGGCGTCCGAAGAATACGACTCGCTGCTGCCGATGACCTGGTGATTGGCCGCCTTCAGATTGAAGTACGGATGGCCGTCCTTGGTCGACTTCTTCTCGTAACGTTCATCCAGCGGGCTGTTGGTCTGCACCGAGGCAATGCCGCCATCGGCTGCCGCGCGGGTGGTGTACAGCTCGCTGGTCAGAATCGTTTCGGCATTCGCCGCTTTCAGCACGAACCTGAACTGGCCGGTGCTGCTTTTACTCAACTCGTACCATCCGGACATGTTGCTGCTCCTGTGGATTGAACCCTCGAGAGTAAAGACGGTTTCGCCGGTTTAGCCACCGCTGGATGAGCGCCGAATCGCCAACATGACAAATGACAATAATTCTCGATATCATCCGCGACTTTCTGCGCCCCCGCTTCGTCGAGAAGGATATCCATGCCCCGCCTCACGCCCGATCCTCTGTCGGCTGATTCATTTCGCCGGTTTTACGGGGACATCCTGCATTACCTGCGCAAACGCACGGAAAATCCCAGCGACGCGGCGGACATGACCCAGGACGTATTTACCCAATGGCTCGACTATCGCGACCGGGCCAAGGTTGAGCAGCCGCGCGCTTTCCTGTTCCAGATGGCGCGTAATCTGCTGCGTGATCACTGGCGCCGGCAGAAAGTGCGGCACATCGTCCAGCCCAATCACGACAGCGATATCGAACCGGTCACCGACGAGCAGCACGATCCGATGGCAGCGGCGCAGCGCCAGCAACGGCTGGAGCATCTCAAGGAAGTATTGGCCGAACTCTCGCCACGTCGGCGCGAGGCCCTTATGCTGCACCGCTTTGAAGGCTTGAGTCAGGCGCAGATTGCCGAGCGCATGGGGATTTCGCTGAGCATGGTGGAGAAACACATCGCCTTCGCACTGATGCATTGCAAACAACGCCTTGAGCAAGACAACGGCATGGAGCAGCCAGAATGAACCGCCCGCACGAAGTCGACAGCGAATTGCCGGACGACAGCATCGACGGTCAGGCCGCCGCATGGTTTACCCGCAATCGCCAGCAACAGGGCCGCGCTGTCCGACAGGCATTCGAGCAATGGCTGCGCGAACCGGAACACGCCAAGGCCTATCGGGCGTTCGAAGAACTGTGGGCCGATCTTGGCGAATTGCAGCAACTGAATCGGCCGACGCCGCTCAAGCTGCAAAAACCCAAACGCCTCTGGCGCCCTACCCTGGCCGTTGCCGCGGCGTTGGTCGGCGCGGTGCTCGCCACGCAGTTGGGCACGTCCTACGGGGTTTTCCAGCAGCAGATTGCCGCGCAATCCAAAGGCATGCGCACCGTCGAATTGCCGGATGGCAGCACGCTGTCGGTGAACGCCAACACGCAACTGCGCGTCGATTACGACAGCCATCAGCGGCGGATCTTTCTCGAACGCGGCCAGTTCTATGTCGACGTCGCCCCGGACAAGGAACGGCCGATGTGGGTGCAAACCGGCGACGCCACCGTGCGGGTGGTCGGCACCGGTTTTGATGTCCGGCGCACCGACAAGCAGCTGGTAGTCAGCGTCGCCCATGGCCAGGTCGCTTTCGCACCGGACCCGCGCACGTCATTGCTGCTCGGCGCACAACAACAAGCGGCGGTCGATCTGGACAGCGGCAGCGTGCAGCAGCAAACGCTGGCCGTCAGCCAGGTCGCCGATTGGCGCACCGGGCACCTGTCGTTTCGCAACCGCGAACTGGCCAGTCTGGTGGATGAGCTGAACCTGTATCGCGCCAGACCGGTGCTGCTGGCCAATGCAAAACTGGGCCATATCAGAGTCTCCGGCAACCTCGACGTCGAGGATCCGGACGCACTGATCAACGCCCTGCCCGCGCTCATCCCGGTGAAAACAGTGGCCCTTGCCGACGGGCGCATCCGTCTCGAAAACCGCTGACATCAGCTCATATGAGAATATTTTGCATTCGCATGTGAGGTTTTTTTTGTCTGCCGCGTCTTCCTCCGGTCTGCGTTGCTGACGCAGGCCTTTTTGGCCTTTTGCCGCTTTGGGGGATTCCATGTTTCGCGTGTTTTCGCCGTACCCGCTCACCTGCCTTCGACCGACCCTGCTCGCCGCCGCCTGCCTGGCATTCAGCATGCAAGCCCATGCCGAATCGATCAGCCTGCACCTGCCGGCACAATCGATGGCAACTTCGCTGAGCCAGATCGCCCAGCAGGCGAAGATCCAGTTGCTGTTCGACGAGGCGCAATTGCGCAATCTCAAGGCTCCGGCCATCGACGGTGATTACAGCGCGGAAGCGGCGATTCGCCAGTTGCTCGACCACAGCCAGTTCGGACTGATCAAGGTCAACCAGACGTACGTGGTGCGCCCGGTGGAGTCCGTCACCAGCAGCAGCGACAGCATTCAGCTCGATGCGCTCAGCGTGATTGGTACCGGCACCGAAGTCGACTCCAGCACTGTCGGCCGCTCGACGCTGACTCAGGCCGACATTGATCGCCACCAACCGAACAACATTCCCGCACTGTTGAAGACACTGCCGGGCGTGAGCATGAGCGGCTCGATGAAACCCGGAGGCCAGAAGATCAACGTCTGGGGCCTGGGCGAGGCCGAAGACGTACCGATGACACTCGACGGCGCAAGCAAAAGCGGCTTCGAGCGCTATCAGCAAGGGACCATTTTCATCGAGCCGGAGCTGATCAAAAGCATCGAGGTGGAAAAAGGTCCGCACTCGCTGTTCACCGGCAACGGCGGCTTCGGTGCCACCGTGCACATGGAAACCAAAGATGCCCCGGACTTGCTGCAAGAAGGCCGCAATAGCGGCGCGATGGTCAAATATGGCTACGCCAGCAACGACCATCAGCAGACTTACACGGGTGCCGTGTTCGGTCGCACCGACGACGGGCGCGCCGACGCGCTGGTGTACCTGACCAAACGCGATGGCGACGATATGAAGCTCGCCGACAACCTGCCGGATCGCGACCACAACTACCCGCTCAACCCCAAGCGCCTGCCCAACAGCGCCCAGGATGTCGCCGGTCAACTGGTCAAGGTCAATCTGCACCTGACCGATGAGCACAGCGCCGGCCTGTCGTACTCGCACTCGGAAAGCCAGCGCTGGACACCGTTTTCCTCTGCCTCTTACCCGAGCCCGCCGAGCGCGTTCAACATTCAGAAATACGGTTACGAAGGCGCGTTGAAACGGTTGATTGCCAACCGCGAAACCCTCGACACCACCTGGTCCGGTTTCTACCAGTACCAGCCGCTGGACAACCGTTTGATCGACATGAAGTTGAGCTACTCGCAATCCGACACTGACCAGACCGACGAGCGTGACGCTACTGCGTTTTTCCAGCCGGCCTCGGGCGGTCGCAAAATGGACACGGCTTACCAGGATCGCGTCGTCGAGTTACGCAACATCAGCCTGTTCGAAACCGGCGCCCTGGCCCACGCCGTGACCACGGGTGTGCAAATCCGCAAGCACAGCCGCGACACGGACATGTGGATGCCGGGCGCCGCCTATGATGTGCCGAAGTACAACTTTGGCCATTTCCAGCCGTATTTCATGCCCAAGGGCAAGGTCGACACCAACGCTTTCTACCTGCAAGACGCGATCACCCTGGGCGATTTCACCCTGACGCCGTCGGTGCGTTACGACCACGTACGCAACCGCGGCGAAGCGAACGACGCGCCGTATTACAGCAGCCCGAATCCGGCCATGGGCCACGATTACAGCGACCGCACTTATACGGGTTGGTCGCCACGTTTGTCGGCGTTCTGGAAGGTCACGCCGGATACTGCGTTCTTCGTCGACTACAGCAAAACCTGGCGCGCACCGGTGATCGACGAGCAGTACGAAGTCCAGGGCATCGGCAATCGCACGGCAACCAGCGTCGACCTCGACCCGGAACGCATCACGGGCTGGCGCGCCGGTAACATCAGCCACTTCTCCAATGTGTTCACCGACAACGACAACGTACAGATTCGCACCACGTTGTATCGCAACAAGATCGACGACGAGATCTTCAAGGCCACCGGGGTCGGCTGCCAGAATCAGGCGATCAAGGGCGGCACGATCGATTCGGACTGCAAAGGCTCGGGTCCGATGAGCAACTACCGCAATATCGGCAGCCTGACCATCAAGGGCTTCGAGGTCGAAAGCTTCTATGACTCGACCTACCTGTTTGGCTCGCTGTCCTACTCGTGGATGACCGGCAAGCACGAAGGTGCCTACACCAACCCGTGGGGGCCAAACGTCTGGGCACGCGACATTCAGCCGGCCAAATGGGTGGCGGTCATGGGCGTGAAAATTCCGGGTTGGGATGCGCAAGTGGGCTGGCAGGGTGAGTTCGTGCGCCAGACCGATCGCTTGCCGAGCGATCGCTACAGCGGTGGCAAGAATACCCTCGGTGACGTGTATTACGACCAATACGCCAACGACCGCTACAACGTGCAGGGCCTGTTCGCCAACTGGAAACCGCAGCAGGCGTACCTCAAGGGCACCGAGGTCAACCTGACCATCGACAACCTGTTCAACAAAAGCTACCGCCCGGAGCTTAGCGGCGACCTGGCTTATAGCCAGGGGCGCAATGCCAAGGTGAGTGTGACGCGGTTCTTCTGAGCCAGAATTTTCGGTGACTGCGCCGGCCCCATCGCGAGCAGGCTCACTCCTACAGTTGGAATGCGTTCCCCTGTAGGAGTGAGCCTGCTCGCGATAGTGTCACCCCGGTCCGGGCTATTTCACCGCTGCCCGCACCACCGACAATTCCGGCGCACTCACCCGCCGCTGACTCAGATACCGCGTACAGCTCACCCGCAGGAACGACGCAAAGTTCACCACTTCCCCGCGATAATCCATCACCTCTTCATACAGCTTGGCGATCAACTGATTGGTGGTCATACCATCAACTTCGGCGATTTCGCTGAGGATGTCCCAGAACTGATTCTCCAGGCGCAACGTCGTCACCACGCCGCAAATGCGCAGCGAGCGCGAGCGTGACTCGTAGAGAATCGGGTCAGCCTTGACGTAGAGCTCGCACATCGGCGCTTCCTCGTTACAGGGTGATTTTGGTGCCGAGCAAGCCAAGGAAACCGGCCAGCCAGTTCGGATGCGCCGGCCATGCCGGGGCGGTGGCCAGATTGCCTTGAACGTGGCCGTCCGTCACCGGGATGTCGATGTACGTGCCGCCCGCCAGTCGGACTTCAGGCGCGCAGGCCGGATAGGCGCTGCATTCGCGACCTTCGAGAACGCCCGCCGCCGCCAGCAATTGCGCACCGTGGCAGACTGCGGCAATCGGTTTGCCGGCCTTGTCGAAGGCGCGTACCAGATCGAGAACATTTTCGTTGAGGCGCAGGTATTCCGGCGCACGACCGCCGGGGATCACCAGCGCGTCGTAATCGGCCTCGCTGACGTTGGCGAAGTCGAAGTTGAGCGCGAACAGGTGTCCGGGTTTTTCGCTGTAGGTCTGATCGCCTTCGAAGTCATGAATCGCGGTGCGTACGGTTTTGCCCGCCGCCTTGTCCGGGCACACGGCGTGGACGGTGTGCCCGACCATTTGCAGGGCCTGGAACGGCACCATCACTTCGTAGTCTTCGACGTAATCGCCGACCAGCATCAGGATTTTTTTCGCGGCCATGGGGAGGACTCCTCTGGAGAATACTTGGGAGTATTCAAGGTAGACCTTATCCCTGAGGCGGGGTAACAACCGGCTACTACCGAGTTGACTTCATCGCTGGCAAGCCAGCTCCCACAGTGACCGAGTTGAACAGAAAATTGGTGATCGCCTCAGAAACCTGTGGGAGCCAGCTCCCACAGTGTCCGAGTTGAACAGCAGATTGGTGATCGCCTCAGAACCTGTGGGAGCTGGCTTGCCAGCGATGGCGGCCTGGAACTGTACGGATAAGTCTGTGCCTAGCTGTAGCAGCCCGAACGCTGCGGTTTATGGCTTTATGAAGGTCATTCCCAGCCACCTTCAATTCCGGTCCCCCTCATGTCCTCGCGCGAAAACACCGGCATGGCCCTCGGCCTGCTCGGGGTTGTGATTTTCAGCCTCACCCTGCCCTTCACCCGCATCGTCGTGCAGGAACTGCATCCGCTGCTCAACGGCCTCGGTCGGGCGCTGTTCGCGGCGGTTCCGGCGGCGCTGCTGTTGTTGTGGCGCCGGGAAAAGTGGCCGACCTGGAAACAAGTCAAAGGCCTGAGCCTGGTGATCGCCGGGGTGATTCTCGGTTTTCCGGTGTTGTCGGCGTGGGCCATGCAGACCTTGCCGGCGTCCCACGGAGCGCTGGTCAACGGTTTGCAACCGCTGTGCGTGGCCCTCTACGCCGCGTGGTTATCCCACGAGCGCCCGTCAAAAGCCTTTTGGGCCTGCGCGGCGCTGGGCAGTGCGTTGGTGCTCGGTTATGCGTTGTACACCGGCGCCGGCAGTATTCAGGCTGGTGACTTGTTGATGCTCGGCGCGATTGCCGTCGGAGGGCTGGGCTACGCCGAAGGTGGCCGGTTGGCCAAGGAGATGGGTGGCTGGCAGGTGATCTGCTGGGCGCTGGTGCTGTCGACGCCCTTGTTGATCGGCCCGGTGTTGTACCTGGCGCTGCAGCATCAAGGGGCGGTGTCCGCCAAGACCTGGTGGGCGTTTGGCTATGTGGCGTTGTTTTCGCAGTTTTTGGGATTCTTCGCCTGGTACGCCGGGCTGGCCATGGGCGGCATTGCCCGGGTCAGTCAGATCCAGCTGTTGCAGATCTTCTTCACCATCGCCTTTTCGGCGTTGTTCTTTGGCGAGCATGTCGAGCCAATCACCTGGGTGTTTGCCTGCGGCGTGATTGCGACCGTCATGCTCGGCCGCAAGACCGCGGTGAAATCAAATGTGGGAGCGAGCCTGCTCGCGAAGGGGCCGTAACAGACAGAATCATCGCTGACTGTCAGTGCGCTTTCGCGAGCAGGTCGAGTCGTCGCACCGTCGCTCCCACAGGATCTGGCTCAGGCCAGGTAACCGTCGGCGCGCAGCAGGGTTTCCAGGCAGTGCTCGCTGATGTTGTAGAAGGCCTTCAACTCTTCGATCTTCACCAACAACTGCGCCGGGTCCACCGATTCGGCGCGTTTCACCGCCAGAATCATCTTGTTCTTGTTGGTGTGATCCAGCGAGATGAACTCGAAAACCTTGGTCTCGTAACCGCAGGCTTCCAGAAACAATGCACGCAAACTGTCGGTGACCATTTCCGCCTGCTGACCAAGGTGCAAACCGTATTGCAGCATCGGCTTGAGCAGCGCCGGGCTCTGGATTTGCAGACGGATCTGCTTGTGGCAGCACGGCGAGCACATGATGATCGACGCGCCCGAACGGATGCCGGTGTGGATCGCATAATCAGTGGCGATGTCGCAGGCATGCAGGGCGATCATCACGTCCAGCTCGCTCGGCGCGACGCTGCGCACGTCACCGCACTTGAACACCAGCCCCGGATGATCGAGCTTCGCTGCTGCGGCGTTGCACAGGTTGACCATTTCCTCGCGCAGCTCGACGCCGGTGACTTCGCCCTCGGCCTTCAAGGTGTTGCGCAGGTAATCGTGGATGGCGAACGTCAGATAGCCCTTGCCCGAACCGAAATCCGCCACCCGCACCGGTTTGTCCAGCGCCAGCGGCGACGAGGTCAGGGCATGGCTGAAGACTTCGATGAACTTGTTGATCTGCTTCCACTTGCGCGACATTGCCGGGATCAACTCATGCTGGGCGTTGGTCACGCCCAGATCCTTGAGGAACGGTCGGCTCAACTCCAGGAAACGGTTTTTCTCACGGTTGTGCTCGGCGGACGGCGCTTCGCGCAATTGCTGAGGTTTGCTCTTGAACAGCGAAGATTTGCCCTTTTTGCTGTATTCCAGCTGCGCTTCGTCAGTCACGGCCAGCAAGTGCGCATTTTTGAACGAGGTCGGCAACAGCGCGGCAATTGTCGCCACGCCTTCGCTCAGCGGCAGGTTCTTGGTGATGTCGCGGGTCTTGTAGCGATAGACGAACGACAGATTCGGCTGCGCCTTGACTGTCACCGGTTTGATGATGATCCGCTGCAGATCAGCCTCTTCACCGACGTATTTGGCCAGCACCAGTTTGATGAAGCCGTTCTGTTCGAGGCTGGTTTGCAGCAGCTCGATGAACTGGGCGTGGTGGTCTGGCGTGGGTTTGGTGGAAGGGGCGGTAACGGACATGGACAAGCGGCCTCGGGCAGGCGAAATCGGGAATGGCCGGTATTTTAGGGGGGATGGGGGTTGGGGACACGCTCTTATTTGCCGAACGGTTGTCAGAAGCACCCTCACCCTAGCCCTCTCCCTGTATGTACCGGAGACATGGTGGACAGGTGTTCGGAGACATGGTGGACACTTTTTAATAGACACATTGCTCATCACC
>NZ_JBYSZA010000017.1:0-140852 GCF_058786735.1 Pseudomonas sp. FW305-7 | reverse complement strand
TTCGGCGGTGGTGGGGTCGAGGTGGCGGTATTCCTCGTATTGCGGCAGGTCGGGCAGGGGGCGGCTGACGTCCATGTAGTTCTGGATGAAATCCCACAGGGCGCACGCGGGTTGAGTCTCGGGGGCGGGACAGAGCAGCGCGCCGAAGTTGATCATGATGTTGCGGTAGCGATGGGCGAGGTAGAGCACATTCATCGGCATGCCCTGACTGTCCGGGGACGTGGCGATGTAGGCGTCGAACTCGTAGAAGGGGGCGGTGAGTTCTCCGATGGTGCCGTTCTTTTTATATTCACCGTTGTTTTTGTAGTCGAAGACAGTGACTAGCCCGGTGCGGCGGTTGAGTTCCCAGATCGGGCCTCGGGAGGGTTTTAGCCAGAGGCTGGGGAAGTGTTTTATGACGATTGAGCCGATTGCCCAGGATAGGAGTGGTACGCCGAGAAGCCAAGAGAATAGTTGAATAAATATAGTTTTGGTTGTTTCCCATATGGGCTCGTGGTCTATGGAAATAACCGCGAAATAGGCAGGTATGCTGACAATGAAAAGTAGGAAGAACATAAATCGTCCCCCTCCAGACATATACATCCAGAAGTGGGAGCTTGCGGGAAGAAGGGCAAATCTGAACCTTTCGTGGTTATCCCTAATATGGAAGTCAATAAATTCATCCTGACTGGCGGTATAGGGGGTTGTGGCGATTTTTTCTTCACGTTCTTTCTTGAATCCTTCATGAAGACGAAGTTTTTCTGGTGTGAATTTTTCAAGAATATTTACAGGTATTAGTTTATCTGCGTTACCCCAAGGCAGTCTGACCTTGGCGAAACGTATAATCCACGGACGGCCAGTCGAGGGTTCTTGTTGCGGAACCTCATTCGTCCCGTAAGCAGTCTGGGCGTACCACGATTCATCATTCATTAATTACTATTCCGCGATTTATTTGTAATCTCATCTGCCCATTAAAGTTTGCCTTCACCGCCGAACTCCCGTTTTTTGTGGGACTCGCCAAACGACGTGCCATCCTTGGGCGGTGGCGCGTGAAAGTGCCCGCACTCCCATCAATCGACATACGTCACATACCTCGCCATCAGGTTTGGCCGCTGAAACGTGTCGATGTTGTTCACGCGTTGATGCATCTCCCTGACTACCTGTTTGAACTTTGCATCGTCCATGTCGATCCAGAAACGCGGGTTGCGGCCGGTGAGGCGGTCGTATTCGGCGGTGGTGGGGTCGAGGTGGCGGTATTCCTCGTATTGCGGCAGGTCGGGCAGGGGGCGGCTGACGTCCATGTAGTTCTGGATGAAATCCCACAGGGCGCACGCGGGTTGAGTCTCGGGGCCGGGGCAGAGCAGCGCGCCGAAGTTGATCATGATGTTGCGGTAGCGATGGGCGAGGTAGAGCACATTCATCGGCATGCCCTGACTGTCCGGGGACGTGGCGATGTAGGCGTCGAACTCGTAGAAGGGTGCGGTGAGTTCACCGATGGTGCCGTTCTTTTTATATTCACCGTTGTTTTTGTAGTCGAAGACGGTGACCAGCCCGGTGCGGCGGTTGAGTTCCCAGAGCGGGCCTCGGGAGGGTTTTAGCCAGAGGCTGGGGAAGTGTTTTATGACGATTGAGCCGATTGCCCAGCATAGAAGTGGTACGCCGAGAAACCAGGAGTAGTACTCGATAAATGAGTTCTTAGTGAATTCCCACCAACTTTCATCTACCAACAAAGTTAATGAGATGTGTCCGGGAATGCTAAATATAAAACATATGTAAAAAATCCATTTGCCCAAAAGATTCATGTATAACCAGAAGTGGGAACTAGCGGGAAGAAGTGCGTACCTGAAGCGCTCATGATTATCCCTTATGTGAAAGTCTATAAGTTCGTATAGGGGCGGTGCGTAGGCGCTTGTGGTGAAATTTTCTTCACGCTTTTTCTTGAGGTCGTCATGAAGACGAAGTTTTTTTGGTGTGAATTTTTCAAGGATGTTTACAGGTATCAGTTCATCCGCATTACCCCAAGGCAGTCTGATTTTGGCGAAACGCATTATCCACGGACGTCCAGCCGAGGGTTCTTGTTGCGGGACTTCATTCGCCCCGTAAGCAGCCTTGGCGTACCACGATTGATCAGTCATGAATCACTATTCCGCGATTTATTTGTAATCTCATCTGCCCAGAAAAGTTTACCCTCACCGTCAAATGTTGGTTTTTTGTGGAACTCGCTAAATGGTGTGCCATCCTTTGGTGGTGGAGCAGGAAAGTACCAGATTTGATTTTTCTGTTCTAGTACACATTGTGCTCTTACTTGCCACTGTTGTGAGGTGCCAGATAATCCTGTTACCAAATCGAAGGCGTAATTAGATGGGGTTTCGAAAAACAGTTCCAGTCCCTGCGGTAACAGCCTTTGTGCTTTAGGTTGGGCAAGTTGGCTGTTGAGCAGCTTTGTGAACGGCACGGTTTCGCTTTTAATGCGACCGCCTCTGACTTCAAATGTGTTGAGCCGGCAGTGGGCGTTGATGTTGAGCGTACCTAAGTTTGAAACTAAACCCGGTAAGTTACTTTCAATTCGAATGCAGGTGTTGGATGAGGTCACCTGAAACGGCGTTTTAGCGTGAATGTCCATTTTGGCATTGGGGATGAATTCGGGGTTGGAGCCCACGTTAATGCGAATATCGGCGAACAAACTGATCAAGTAATAAAAGCCGCTCTGTGGATCTAGCAGGTGAGCATTGCCCGAATGAGCTTGCGTGCCGAAAGGGCCGTTGACCAGCCATTCTTCGATAGGTTTGTCGGTCAGCCACCATGCAGTTCCGGCGCCGATCACGATCAATATCAGCGCTACCCACCCTGCCGGGCCAAGACCAAGGAAGGTGACGGTGGTGACAATCATGCCGCTGAGAGCGCTGAAGACTCCACCCACTGCCATCATCAAATATGCCCAGCTCGCGTTATCGCCCCATCTGTAGGCATACCAGGCGTCTGTCAGGCAAATGGCCGCAAGAATTAATCCAGATCCTATTTGAGCAAATATTCGCCCGGTAAACTCCTTGGCTAAATACTCTGCGGCTAGAGCACCTAAGGTTTTTTTCGCTGCGTCCTTTGAAATAGTAAAAAGCACCTTGCGGCCAACTGCTAAAACGGATCTAGTGCCCGCAAGTTTTACCGTCAGCATCTCCAGCGCGATAACCAGATCAATGCCGGCTCCCACGAAAGATAAGCCCACACGTAATAAACCTTTCTCCTGATTTACCTGCTCCCTACCTTCCCACTCCGTCCTGACATTCCAAACCTCCAGCATCAAAACCCCAGCCGCAAAAGGCAACGAGCCCAACACGCGATGTACCCTGCTGTTCCGCAACGCCCCATGCTCATCCACCCCCCACTGCAACGTGCCTTTCACTCTCGCGTCATCCGCCCCCCGCGCTTCGACATCCTCTTTGTGCACGGCATTAATCCGCCGATTCAGCTCACTCAGACTCCGCACCGTCGAATGCCCCACCGGCATCACCAATAATTTGTAATGACCCATGCGAGAAGCGCTCGGAGTCTCGAACACGTCCGCAGCGTTCCCTGCCTTCAACGGTCGTCCCTGAGCATCCAGGTATTCCCCCATCACCCGCCGTGGTCGCTGATCTCCGGCCGGCACGTCGGACAAGCCGAAGAGGTAATACCGCTGCGGATCAGCGTCACGGCGATTGATGAAATGCATTTCGCCAAAGGTCTTGGGCATCAAACTGCGCAGCAACCCCACGCCAAGTCCGTGCAGGTAGGCGCTGGTGGGGGCGTGTGCGATCTGGGCCTTCACCGCGCCGCTGGCGGTTTCAACGGCGCCCGCGAGATTTTCATAAATGCTGACCAGCGTGCTGGCCGCCGCTTTCGATTGGCCAGTCAGTGTGCTGTTCAGGCTGCCGCTGGCCAGTAATCCTTCCAGCAAGTGCCCGTCGAGGTGTTCGAGCTGCGGGTAGTAAGGCCCCGGGTCGGTCTCGAATTCGGCGAGGTGTTCGGCGCGTAAACGGCCATCGCCCTCGTTAAGCGTTTTCTCTGTGGGCGGCACATAAGGCGCAGCCAGCGCGGCTTCATCAACGGCCGGCCAAAGCATCCCGTGCAGTGGATGCGCCGGGTCGTGGGCGATGTCGTTGAGCAATGTCTGGCCGATACTGGCCTGCGGGCTGTAGAGGCTCAAGCCGGTCAGCGCGTTGGTGACATCGCCATTTTTAGCCAGCGGATCAAGTTGTGCCGGCACGGTCGCCAGGCTGGCGAACACCTGGCTGACGGCAAACAACGCGGCGAGGTAGTCAAAGCCCTCCAGGCTCAAATGATCGGCCAGGGTTTGCTGGGTGACCGGTTGTTGCAGGCACTCGGCGAGCAGCGCCTGCGCCCTGTTCAGTTGCTGCCAGAGCAGCGCGCGTTCTGCGGTGGCGGTGAAGCGGTTGATGTCGCGGCGGCCGGCCTCTTTCACCTTGTCGAAGCAGGCGTGCAACGGATTTTTCTGGCCACCGATGCTCGCTGGCACGATCAGTTGCTGAACCATGACCGCGCCGGCGTGGTGCGGGTGCAGGCTGGCGCGCTCGGCATGCCGCGCCAGCAGTTGCTGTTGTTGCTGGATCTGCGAAACCAGATGCCGCACGCGGTAGCGCGGGTCTTCCAGCAGCACGCCGCACACGCGTCGTTGCCGAGCCGCTTGCAGTACGTCGACGACAGAAGGCTGGGGCTGCCAGAGATCCGTTTCATCGGCGCTCGGCGGGTTACCGCGCAATTGATCCAGCAACGTGGTGAGGCAATCGGCCCACGCGCTGCTTTCGAACGTTTCAGGCAGCGTAGGTGTGGCGCCTTGCTCCCACTGATCAAGACAGGCCTGGGCCTCGGTTTTACGCTGCGCCGCGAATTGCCCCGAGAGGTCGCAAACGTAGCGGCCCGGATGCTCAAAAACGTATTCGAAACCGCTTTGGCGTGCCCGTTGCGGGGCGATCAGCGCGACGGGAAAGGCCCGCTCGGCCAGGTTGCGCCAAGTAATGCTGGCTTTCGTCGCCGCATCGGACACTTGTGCATTCCACGCGTCGAAGCGACTGAAAGTCTCTAGCATCGCCGCACCATCGGGTTTCTGCTCGAATAGCCGTTCAAACGTCTGGCTCTCGCACAGCAGCGTTGGGCTCTGACACCGCAGAGCGCGCAACGCAGGATCTTCCTCAAGCCGCTTGATGCGCGCCGCGCTGAGCTGGATTTCGCTGAAACACATTTGCACGGCTTCGGCGGGTTGATTGTTCCAGGTCGTGGGCAGCCAGATCTCGCTGAGATCGACACCACTGGCTTGTCGGTAATCGCTGCTGAATTCCTGGCTCTGGCGAGAGGCCTGTAGGTCGATATCGCGGTAAGTCGTGAGTTCGCCGTCTTGCTGCACTTCCAGTTCGCGCCAGAGACGATCACGGTAAAACACATAGACGTAACCACTGCGACACAGCACCGGCGTGCCGAGGTCGTAGTGGCTACGAGTGCCGGGCAGGGCGGAGAACGGCAGGATCGGCACGATCTGATTGCACTGCACTTCCAGTTGGCGCGGAGTGACACGCAAGTCTTCCAGCAACGGCAGGCGAATGGGCGGGCCTTGGCGAGTAGCAATTTCCAGCCACAACTGATGCTTGAGCTGTGCCGACCAGTCCCACACAAACAATTCGCTGTGAACGCTGGTCAAGCGGTCTGTTTCGCGTACGGCTTCATCGGTCAGGGCCAGAAGAGGTTCGATGCCGGATTGATCGACGATCAGCAGGCGCTGGTTATTGCCATGTGCCGTGCCAATTACTTGAATAATCAGCTTGTCGCGTTCGCAGCCGGGGCCTCCGGTCAACTTCCCCAGGCGCGTCATGACTGGGCCTGCGTGCAATGGGCGCTCAGGAAGGCGCTGATCGCGTCGCTGTCGTCGATGCCCTGAGTCAGGGCTTGCGCCATCAACTGCGCCGCCTGCACATAGGAGTGCTGTGGATGTTGCCGCCACCAGCGATAGAGAAACTGTTCATTGCGCTGGCGCGTCAGGGCCTCTTCCTGGGCGGCGCTCAGCACCATGGCCCGGTGTGTGCGTTCGATGTGCCAGTCGTTGGCGTGGAGGTTGTTCAGTTGCTGCCAGCCAGACTCGCCTGTCGCTTGAGTGGCCCATGTCGCACCGAACCAACGCAGTTCGTTGATCGGACCGAGCCACAGGCTGAGGTCTTGCGCGGTACACGCGGCAAAAAAATAACTGGCGACGGTCGGGTTGCTGTAGCGCAGCACGCCTTTGCGTTGCTGGTCGAAGTTGACGAACAGGATCTGCCGCAAATGCGCGAGAAGCGAGGACATGTCACACGCACTTTCAATCAGCAGGCCGGGCCATTGCGCCGGGGTCTGCTCGATGGCCTGAGTGAGTATTGACTGGTTGTCGAGACGGACCAGCAGTGGGCTGTGTTCGGCGAAACCGTTGAGTGACGTGCCGGCGAACAGCTTCTGGGTGTCGGGATGTGTCGTCAGGCGATAGAGCGTTTCGAGTTGCGCAGCAGGGCGCTCGAGCAAAATCCAGGTATTCATGAGCGAGCTCCATTGCCCAAGGCTTTGCGGCATTGACAGTCGCTCAGCGGGCAGTCCATCGGCGTACCGCCGTTGGGCATCTGGCACAGTTCAATCAACGCTTCGTCGCCGAGCAGTTGCTTGAGGAGTGCGGTTGAAACGGTGTCGGGGAGAGGTGGTTCGCTCGCGTCGAGCGCCACCGGTGCGGCCGCCATCAGCGGCATTGGTGCCCCTCCTTGCTCAACCGGCACGCTGCTGAAAATGCCTGTCGCATTGATCGTGATCCAGCCGCCACCGGCCTGAATCGTGACGCTGGTGCCGCCGTCGATAACGATGCGCTGGTCGGCGCTGACGTGGACTTGCTGTTGAGCGCTCAACCGATGGTTGGTGGTGCGAATATGCCGGTCGCCATGCACCGTCAGGTGGTCGTCTTGTCTGATTTCCGTCTGTCGGTTGCCGTGGGTGATGTGTTGTTCTTCTGCGTGCAGTTCATGCCGGGCATTGCCGCCGACTACGACGCTGCACTGGTTGTCGACTTGCACCCGCTGGTCGTTCAGCACGTGTTGGACGAAATCGCGTTGGGCGCGGATGGAAATTTCCTCGGCCCCCTTGCGATCTTCCACGCGCAGTTCGTTGAAGCCTCCGCCACCAGGGCTGCTTTGGGTCTTGAAGGTGCTGCGAGTGTGTTCGGCGGGAAGGTCGAGCGCAGGGCGATTGGTGCCATTGGGCAGGCAGCCGACGATCAACGGGTTATCCGGGTCGCCCTGATAAAAACTGACGAGCACTTCCATACCGACGCGGGGGATCAGCACGCTGCCATAACGGTCGTGATCCCAGCCGCTGGCAACGCGCACCCAGCAACTGGAATGATCGTTGTGGTCGCCATCGCGGTCCCACGGGAACTGAACACGGACACGGCCATATTCGTCGCAGTGGATTTCTTCGCCAGGCGGGCCGCAGACCACGGCGCTTTGGTAGCCAGTGATGGTTTTTTTGCGGTGCACGAGCGAGGGTCGGAAAGGGGTATCCCATGGGGTCGCGAGAAAGGTGTTGCGGTAGCCTTGGGAAAAGCCGTTGCTCGGGATGCTGGTAACCGACTCTTCAAGCACTTGCGGTTGTTTCGCGGTGTGGATGACTTCGGTCAGCAACCACAGGTCGTTCCATTCCTGGCGTGGGTGGCCGGTCAACGACAGGAAGTGGCCACTGAGCAACATGGGCTGGTCGCTGCGTCCGGTGGCTTGCCGATAATCGCTGCGGTGCCGTTCAAGTGCTCGTCGGGCGCGCTGCTTGCCGTGTTCGCGGTCGGTGAATTGACCGGGAAAGCCGTAGTCTTCGAGTCGCAACGGCGAAGGATCTTTCGCAGTGCTCTCCAGTTGCAGCAAAGGCTTTTCAAAGTCGTAGTCGCGACGGGTCACGGCAGTGGGGCGGGTGTTGAACGAGAGGGTGAACGCGTTGATCACTTGCTCATCAGCGACCATCCCGCTGTCCTGAAGGTAGCTGGTGGGGCGGTGCAGCCTGGGGAAGACGGTCTGATCATCGCCGAACACCAGCACATGCCCCGCGCGGCTGTGCTCGAAGTGGTAGTGCAGGCCCTCTTCTTCGCACAGCCGCTGCAGGAAATGCAGGCAACTCTCGTCGTACTGGACGCAATAGTCTCGTGGGCGGTAGTCCGTACCGAGGGCAAATCGATAGCCATTGCGCAGGATGCCGTGGCTTTCCAGAACCTGAGCGATGATCTGCGGCACGCTGAGTTTCTGGAATATTTTCTGCTCGAAACGGTGGCCCAGCCAGGCAAGGCCGGGCATCAGGCTGATCTGGTATTGCGTCAGGCGTTTGCCGGAGTCGCCCTGGCCGACGCTGTAGATCTGGCCATGAATGCCGCTGCCGTGACGGTCAAAACCGAGAAAGGCCAGACGATGCAGAAGGCTTTCCAGGTCGAGGTCGGGGCGTTCACTGACCAGTGTCAGATCAAAGCGAAAGGGCTGGCTGATAGCTTCCTTGCCAGTGAACTCAAGGACCTGCAGGTCGTGTTCGAACCCCTCGATGTCCAGGAAGAAAGAGGCTGGGTTGGCAGGGCTGAACATCACACGTCCCTTGTGCTGATTTAGAAGGGCGGGACTGTGAATGAGTGAAAGTGCGTTGAATGCCGGGCAATTCTGTTTCTGTTGTAGGACTAGTCCTTTGCCGTGTGGGATTTTTCTGGAGAAAGTGCCTTGTGTTTGCGCCTGTAAACGCGCAATCAAGGCGTATTCAGTCCGCCAGACGGGCTGCCGTCCCAGCCTGATTACGTTATACTCGCCGGCTTTCAAAAGTTCGCCAACGAGTGCTGCCCGTCATGGAAATCAATCCGATCCTGAACACCATCAAGGACCTGTCCGAGCGCTCCGAAACTATTCGGGGGTATCTTTGACTACGATCAAAAGCATGAGCGTCTGACTGAAGTCAATCGCGAGCTTGAAGATCCGAGTGTCTGGAACAAACCTGAATACGCCCAGGAACTGGGCCGTGAGCGCTCGGCGCTGGCGCAGATCGTCGACACCCTCGACGAACTGAACGCCGGTCTGGCCGATTGCCGCGACTTGCTGGACATGGCCGTCGAAGAAAACGACGAAGGCGCAGTGGGCGATGTCGTCGCCGAACTGGCCCGTCTCGAGGAAAACCTCGCCAAGCTTGAATTCCGTCGCATGTTCAGCCACGAGATGGACCCGAACAACGCCTACCTTGACATCCAGGCCGGCTCGGGCGGCACCGAGGCCCAGGACTGGGCCAACATCCTGCTGCGCATGTACCTGCGCTGGGCTGACAAACGCGGTTTCGACGCGACCATCATGGAACTGTCGGCCGGTGAAGTCGCTGGTATCAAAGGTGCGACCGTGCACATCAAGGGCGAATACGCCTTTGGCTGGTTGCGCACCGAGATCGGCGTGCACCGTCTGGTGCGCAAGAGTCCGTTCGACTCCGGCAACCGTCGCCACACCTCGTTCTCCGCGGTTTTCGTCTCGCCAGAGATCGACGACAAAGTGGAAATCGAAATCAACCCGGCAGACCTGCGGATCGATACCTATCGTTCCTCCGGTGCCGGTGGTCAGCACGTAAACACCACCGACTCGGCCGTACGTATCACCCACGTACCGACCAACACCGTGGTCAGCTGCCAGAACGAACGTTCCCAGCACGCCAACAAGGACACCGCCATGAAAATGCTGCGGGCCAAGTTGTACGAGCAGGAGATGCAGAAACGCAACGCGGCGTCCCAGGCGCTGGAAGACACCAAGTCCGACATCGGCTGGGGTCACCAGATCCGCTCGTACGTGCTTGATGCCTCGCGCATCAAGGACCTGCGCACCAACATCGAACGCAGCGACTGCGACAAGGTGCTCGATGGCGACATCGATGAGTACCTGGAAGCCAGCCTGAAATCGGGGCTGTAAGAAATAAGCTGCAGGATCGCTGATTCAACACGATCCCTGTAGGAGTGGGCCTGCCCGCGATCCCCAGCCGCAGGCTGGGGGCAACGAACCTGTGATGGAAAATTTAAAGACATGAGCGACCAACAACTCGATCCGCAAGCCCTGCAACAGGAAGAAAACTCCCTGATCGCCCTGCGCAAGGAAAAGCTTGCTGCCGAGCGCGCCAAGGGCAATGCCTTCCCGAACGACTTCCGCCGCGAAAACTACTGCGAAGAACTGCAGAAGAAGTACGCGGACAAGACCAAGGAAGAGCTGGCAGAGGCTGCAATCCCGGTCAAGGTTGCCGGTCGCATCATGCTCAACCGTGGCTCGTTCATGGTGATTCAGGACATGACCGGCCGCATCCAGGTCTACGTCAACCGTAAAACCCTGTCCGAAGAAACCCTGGCCGCGGTGAAAACCTGGGACATGGGCGACATCATTGCTGCTGTCGGCACCCTGGCCCGTTCCGGCAAAGGCGACCTGTACGTTGAAATGACCGAAGTGCGCCTGCTGACCAAGTCGCTGCGCCCACTGCCGGACAAGCACCACGGCCTGACCGACACCGAACAGCGCTATCGTCAGCGTTACGTTGACCTGATCGTCAACGAAGAAGTGCGCCAGACGTTCCGCGTGCGTTCGCAAGTGATCGCGCACATCCGCAGCTTCCTGATGAAGCGCGACTTCCTCGAAGTCGAAACGCCGATGCTGCAGACCATCCCGGGCGGCGCCGCAGCCAAGCCGTTCGAAACCCACCACAACGCGCTGGACATGGAAATGTTCCTGCGTATCGCCCCAGAGCTGTACCTCAAGCGTCTGGTGGTTGGCGGTTTCGAGAAAGTGTTCGAGATCAACCGCAACTTCCGTAACGAAGGCGTTTCGACTCGTCACAACCCTGAATTCACCATGTTGGAGTTCTACCAGGCTTACGCCGACTACGAAGACAACATGGACCTGACCGAAGAACTGTTCCGCGAACTGGCGCAGCTGGTTCTGGGCAGCACCGACGTGCCGTACGGCGACAAGGTGTTCCACTTCGGCGAGCCGTTCGTGCGCCTGTCGGTGTTCGACTCGATCCTCAAGTACAACCCTGAGCTGACCGCCGATGACCTGAACGACATCGACAAGGCGCGCGCCATCGCCAAGAAGGCCGGCGCCAAGGTGCTGGGCTTCGAAGGTCTGGGCAAGCTGCAGGTGATGATTTTCGAAGAGCTGGTCGAGCACAAACTCGAGCAGCCGCACTTCATCACTCAGTACCCGTTCGAAGTGTCGCCGCTGGCCCGTCGCAACGACGACAACCCGAACGTCACCGACCGTTTCGAGCTGTTCATCGGTGGCCGTGAGATCGCCAACGCCTATTCCGAGTTGAACGACGCGGAAGACCAGGCCGAGCGCTTCATGGCGCAGGTGGCGGACAAGGACGCCGGCGACGACGAAGCCATGCACTACGACGCCGACTTCGTGCGCGCGCTGGAGTACGGCATGCCGCCAACGGCCGGTGAAGGTATCGGCATCGACCGTCTGGTGATGTTGCTGACCAACTCGCCGTCGATCCGCGATGTGATCCTGTTCCCGCACATGCGACCGCAAGCGTAAACGTTTCAGTTAAAAAGCCGCCTAAAACAGGCGGCTTTTTATTGCCTGTCTGGTACAAATGTATCAATTGGTTACTTTTGAAATAGCAGAGGAAGTCCTGTCGTGATGGTTGCAATCGCTCAAGAAGGTGCAGCGGGTATCGCCACTGCGGTCGCTGAAAGTGTTCAGTACCAGGGCCGCAAGGCCAGCCGACAGGGCAGCGAACAGCGTCGCCAGGATATTCTCGATGCGGCGATGCGCATCGTCGTGCGTGATGGTGTGCGCGCCGTGCGTCACCGCGCCGTGGCCGCCGAGGCCGGTGTGCCGCTGTCGGCGACCACGTACTACTTCAAGGACATCGATGACCTGCTCACCGATACCTTCGCTCAATACGTCGAACGCAGTGCGGCTTACATGGCCAAGCTGTGGATCAACAACGAAGGTCTGTTGCGTGAAATGGTCGTCAGCGGTGACGGCAGCCCCGAGTCGCGCTCACAACTGGCGGATGATATTGCGCGGTTGATGGCCGATTACGTGCATCGGCAACTGGTCAATCGTCGCGAGCATCTGATGGCCGAACAGGCCTTCCGTCAGGAAGCGCTGCTTAACCCGCGTCTGGCGATTCTGGTGCGTTCCCATCAGCAGATTCTGTTGCAGGGCACCTGCCAGTTGTTTCAGGTATTGGGCTCGCGTGAACCGCAGCAGGATGCCAAGGTGTTGACGGCGATTATCGGGCGGATGGAATATCAGGGCCTGCTCAACGATGCCGAGCCTTTGGACGAACAAGACATGCTCGGCATTCTGACGCGGTATATGCACCTCGTACTCGCGTCAGTCTGATTGGCTGCTGCATCACCCTGTGGGAGCGAGCCTGCTCGCGAAAGCGGTGTGTCAGGCAACACAGATGTTGAATGTCAGACCGTATTCGCGAGCAGGCTCGCTCCCACAGGGGACTGTAGTGATGTTCAGGGTGGTACGTTCATAGGGAGTTTTGAATGAAAGCCTGGCGTGGCGTGCTGATCGCCTTGTCGTTCCTGCTGCTCAGTGGCTGTCTGGTGACTTTCAGGGAGCCGCTGCCCGCCAGTGATCCGGCGCCCAAGGGCCTGCTCGGCAAGTGGTCGAGCATCAATGCCTGGGGCGAGCCGATGAACCTTGAACTGACCCGCGTCGGTAACGACCGCTATCAGGCCGTCACGTACTTCAAGGCCAAACCCCGCGAACGCGAAGCCTATCCGTTCACCGTGTCGCGCCATGGCAGCCGTTGGTATCTGTCAGCGAAAGTGCCGGCCCGCTACGGTGGCCATTACACCATCGCCGGGTTCGAACTCACCGACAAGCACGAACTGGTGGTGTACAACCTCGATCTCGAACAGATCAATCAAGCGATCCAGCAAAAAGCCCTCGACGGTCGGTCCTTCCAGACCGACGATGGCGACGGCGTGGAGGTCGACAGCAGCCTCGACAAGGTCTTCGCTTACCTCGATGATCCGGCTAATTCCGATGTTTTTGTTGAAGCGGCGCGCTATCAGCGCCAGGCTCGCGCCAAATAATTCACAGGTCAGGTTTTCTACAGGAGTTTCGGGTGGACGATTACCAGCAGTCGATACGCATATTGTCTGATCGCATCGTGCTGGCGCAGACGCCGATCCGCGTCCTCGATGCCGTCAAGTGGGACGAGAACATCCGCAAGGGCTTTCTCAAGGGCAAGGGCAAGGAAATGCCGGCGGTGGATCGCGACTACTACCTCAATCGGCCGCTGTCGTTCGATTCAAGCAAGGTCAAACTGGAATTCCAGAACATCGAGCGCGACATCACCCGCCAACTCGGCCAGTTCAACCCGGTCGGCCAGATCATGCGGCGCATGTGCAAGGAATACCGCATGGTGGTGCGCATGCTCGAAGCGCGCGGCACCGAGGATTTCGGCCTGATCTCGCAAGAGCTGTACGGCGCCGCGTCCGATGCGTTTCACGCCGGTGATCCGACCCTGGCCGACCTCGGCCTGATGATGTCCGACTATCTGAACAACATCGATGGCCGTGGCGATCTGAAGGACGAGCCGAAAATCCTCACCGCCAAAGATGCCGTGCATCTGTTGCAAACCCGCCTGAACAAGGTGTTCGGCGAGGCCGAGGAAACCATCCGCGTGTTCGAGTCCGACGGCATCGTTGCCGACGCGGCGGCGGGCGCCGACTACATCAAGATCCGCACCGATGCGCTGTTCAACGACCGCGATGTGCGCGCGCTGGAGGTCCACGAAGGCCTGGTCCACGTCGGCACCACACTCAACGGTCTGAACCAGCCGATCTGCACCTTCCTGTCCAAGGGCCCGCCCTCGTCGACGGTGACTCAGGAAGGCTTGGCGATTCTGATGGAAATCATCACCTTCGCCTCCTACCCGAGCCGCTTGCGCAAACTGACCAACCGTACCCGCGCCATCCACATGGTCGAGGAGGGCGCGGACTTCTTGCAGGTGTTCGAGTTCTTCCGTGAACAGGGCTTCGAAATGGCGGAAAGCTACGGCAACGCCAGTCGGGTTTTCCGTGGATCGACGCCGACCGGTCTGCCATTCACCAAAGACTTGTCCTACCTCAAGGGCTTTATCATGGTTTACAACTACATTCAGTTGGCCGTGCGTAAGGGCAAGCTTGAGCAGATTCCGCTGTTGTTCTGCGGCAAGACCACGCTGGAAGACATGCGTACCCTGCGTCAGTTGGTCGATGAGGGGCTTGTCGTGCCGCCGAAGTATCTGCCGGACCAGTTCCGCGACCTGAACGCGTTGTCGGCGTGGATGTGTTTCTCCAACTTCCTCAACCATTTGAGCCTGGACCGGATCGAAGCGGATTACTCCAATATCCTTTAACCCAAACACAATCCCCTGTGGGAGCTGCGGTTCGACGATTCGACTTGCCAGCGATTGCATTCTGTCAGTCAAAATTGATGTTGGCTGACCCACCGCCATCGCTGGCAAGCCAGCTCCCACAGGGTTATTTGTTTTTCTCTGAATCGTTTGTTTGCCAATTTCCTTCGCGAGGTTTCACCGGATGAGAATCCTCGGCATTCTTTGCCTGCTCCTGACCCTCGGCGGTTGCAGTTCGCTGTTGTTCTACCCCGAGCCCGGTCAGATCTTCACCCCGGAAAAAGCCAAACTCGAATACCGCACCGTTACCCTGACAACGGCGGACGGTTTGAAGCTCAACGCCTGGTGGCTACCGGCCAAACCGGGTGTGGAAGTCAAAGGCACGGTCCTGCACCTGCACGGCAACGGCGGCAATTTGCCGATGCACTTGGGTGGCAGTTGGTGGTTGCCGAAAAACGGCTATCAAGTGCTGCTGGTGGACTATCGCGGTTATGGCTTGTCCGAGGGTGAGCCTAGCCTGCCGGCGATTTATCAGGATATCGACGCCGCGTTCGCCTGGCTCGACAAGGCCCCGGAGGTCAAAGGCAAGCCGTTGATCCTGCTCGGCCAAAGCCTTGGCGGCGCGATGGCCGTGCATTGGCTGGTGCAGCATCCTGAGCGGCAGAAACAACTCAAAGCCTTGGTTCTTGACGGCGTGCCCGCCAGTTACCGCAGCGTCGGCCAATATGCCCTTAGCACCTCGTGGCTGACCTGGCCGTTTCAGGTACCGCTGTCGTGGCTGGTGCCGGATGGCGACAGTGCGATCAACTCGATGCCGCAGCTCAATGGCGTGCCCAAACTGATCTTCCACAGCATCGATGATCCACTGGTGCCGCTTTCCAATGGCATCCGCTTGTATCAAGCTGCGCCGCCGCCGCGTGTGCTGCAATTGACCCGTGGCGGTCATGTGCAGACTTTCGGCGACCCGATCTGGCGCCAGGTGATGCTGCGTTACCTCGACGATCCCGAGCACTTCAACGGCTTGCGCCGCCTCGGCGAAATCCCCAATTACCCGACACCCCCGAATGCTGAAGACGAGAGTCCGCAATGACTGAAGAACGTAACGCCATCCCACTGATCATCACCGGTATCTGCAGCATCCTCGGCACCGTCGGGGCGCTGTGGTACTACGGTTACCTGCATTTCGCCAAGCCTGAGGATGCGTTGCTGCTCAACGAATTCACCATGCTCAAGACGGTGCCGGGTGAGGACTACAAGGTTTCGCTCGACCCGGCACCGCAAGTGGCGCAGTGCATCGATGGCGTGCTGGTGTTGTTCGATACCGAGCAAAAGGGTTTGACCGGTGTACTGATCAATGCGCAGAAAAAAGCCGTGCGTTGCATCGGGCAGGAGACGCCGCAGAAGCTGGAGAAGTGATTCTGCAGGTTCAGCCCTCACCCTAACCCTCTCCCAGAGGGAGAGGGGACTGACCGAGCTGTCTTTCGAGTTACGCCGACCTGAAAGAGAGTGTCGACTATGGATTCGGCAAAACACTCCCAGGTCGACGCAGCTATTGAGCATCCCCCAATCGGCTCCCTCTCCCTCGGGAGAGGGGACTGACCGAGTTGTCTTTCGCTATACACCGACCTGAAAGGTTGTGTGGATTATGGATTCGGCCAAGCACTTTCAGGTCGATGTATTTCTTGAGCATCCCCCATTCAGCTCCCTCTCCCTCGGGAGAGGGGACTGACCGAGTTGTCTTTCGCTATACACCGACCTGAAAGATTGTGTCGATTATGAATTCGGCAAAGCACTTTCAGGTCGATGTACTTCTTGAGCATCCCCCATTCGGCTCCCTCTCCCTCGGGAGAGGGCTGGGGTGAGGGGCCGCGATTTCAGCTCCCACAAAAAAGCCCCGCCTGATCACTCAGGCGGGGCTTTTACATTACCAAGTAATGCTTAGTTCGAGCTGACAGCCGAACGTGGCATCACAGGCTGGTTGTCGTTGGAAATGGTCACTTCCACACGACGATTCATCGCACGGCCCGAAGCGCTGCCATTCTCGGCAACCGGATATTCCTTGCCGTAGCCTTGAGTGACGATACGCGCTGGATCAACACCCATTTTCACCAGCGCAGTGCGCACGGAGTTGGCGCGACGCTCGGACAGCGACTGGTTGTGGCTGGCGGTACCGGTGCTGTCGGTGTAACCCTCGACGATCACTTTGCGATCAGGGTTTTCCTGGAGGAATTGCGCCAGTTTGTTGATGTTCACCAGACCGCTGGATTTCAGGTCGGCACGGTCGGTGGCGAACAGCACGTCACCGAAAGTCACCAGCGTACCGCGATCGGTCTGCTTGGCGTTGAGGCTGTCCTGCAGCTGTTTGATCTGCTGATCACGAGCGTCCAGACGGGCCTGGGCACGTTGGGCAGCGGCGTTTTTCAGGTTGTTTTCAGCGGTGCGCAGAGCGATGGTCTGCTTGGCCACTTCCACACGCTGGTTCGTCAGGTAGGCC
Organism: Pseudomonas sp. FW305-7; assembly: GCF_058786735.1. Lineage (NCBI taxonomy): Bacteria > Pseudomonadati > Pseudomonadota > Gammaproteobacteria > Pseudomonadales > Pseudomonadaceae > Pseudomonas > Pseudomonas sp. FW305-7. The sequence goes on along the minus strand of NZ_JBYSZA010000017.1, from coordinate 123,967 downwards.
AGTTGGTCAACCTTGGCGGCGTCTTGCTTGTCCAGATAAGCCTTGTCGGCCTTGTCCAGATAATCGCTGGCGTCTTTGGTTTCCAGAGCGGCTACTTTGCTCGCTTGCGGGTTGGCTTGCAGGCCGGCGTAGTTGGTGCGTGCCTGTTCCAGATTCGGGTTAGGCGGGGTGGAGCAGGCAGCCAGGGCAACGCTTGCAGCCAGGAGAGCGGGGATCATCAGTTGCTTACGCATAATTTGTCGTCCTTTCTATCAATAAAAGTTTCAGCTTTGCGGTCGGGATGCGCGCTTACTGCACTGGGCGCTGACTTTCCTGACGCAGTTCCTGAACACCTTTCTGGGAATCCTTCACAGCCAGTTCGGCCTTGGCGGCTTGAGCCTTGCGTTCGGCTACACGAGCGTCCCACTCGGCCTGTTCGGACAGGCGACGGGCCTCGTCATACTTCTTGTCGTGCATGGCGATTTCGGCTTGTTTCAATTTGTCCTGCGCTTGCTTCATCTCGACTGCGGCGAACTCGGTACCACCGGCGCTGACCGCGCTGTTGACCGCCGATTGGGTCACAGCGTACTGCTCGGTTGGTGGGTTACCGGCGCAACCGGCCAGTACGAAGCTGGTGCCGATTGCCAGGGCCGCCAGTTTCAGACCGCGCAGGTGGGTAAACGAGGTTTGGTTTTTCATGGTCTTCAACTCCATTAGGCATCTCCTGAAAACATCTAAATCCATCCTGGTCGAGGAGCCGAAAGCGTCGTGTGAAAGCGCGTTTTTGAAACGCTCGTTCCAGGAGTGGTTACAGCTTCCGACCGGAGGCGATTTTCAAAAGTTCAGAAAAGATGGCCTATCGCCAAAAAAAACTTTGACCGAATGGACAAGGCTCTAAAGCGGGAACTTTGACGGTTTGGAGTGGTACGCGCGGGGGAATACGACGTAGTGCTACAGGAAAAATAAAGCCCCTGTGGGAGCTGGCTTGCCAGCGATGGGGCCACCGGATTCAACGCATCTTTGACTGAAGTGGCGCTATCGCGGGCAAGCCCGCTCCCACAGGTTTAACGCAATTTCGGATCAGTGTTTCTGTTTGCCGTCTGCGGCCGAGAGGTCATGTAAATGTCGGCGCGACAACGCCAGAAACCGCGGCGTCGGCCCGACGTCTTCATACAGCGGATCACCTTCCTCATCCGTCGCCACCACGGTCGACCCCTTCACATACGGCAGGCTCGCTTCGAACTCTTCGAGCGCGGCGCCAATCAGTTCGCCGAGCAGCTCTTCGGGGTGGCGTTTGGGGTACATCTCGGCAATCGCCGCCAGGCGCGCAGCCGCTTCGACATCCAGATGAATCGTGTAGCCAGTGTCGGTCAGGCGACCCTTGGCGTTTTCTTCCCAATGCTGGGCGAGTTCACGAATTTTCATAAAAACCTCATGTCGCGCCTGCGGGTGGCAGGCCTTGGTGAGTGTCCGGCCGGGGCCGGCGGCAAGCCGTTGTGCGGCTTACTGTTGAGACTAGCTTTCGGTGACAAGGTTTAAAGTCCCTTCGTCGGCCGGCTTGTAAGAAGCGGCGCAGAGCGGCACTCTCTAGGCCATGCACTCGTTTCTAGGCCGCCCGGATTACCGCTGGAGAACTGCTGATGACCGATATTGATGCACGCTTGCGCGAAGATGTTCACCTGCTCGGAGAGCTGCTGGGCAACACCATTCGAGACCAGTACGGCGAGGACTTTCTCGACAAGATCGAGCAGATTCGCAAGGGCGCCAAGGCCGATCGCCGCGGCTCGATGGACGCCGAACTGAGCGCCAGCCTCAATCAATTGAGCGAAGACGAATTGCTCCCGGTGGCGCGGGCGTTTAACCAGTTTTTGAATCTGGCGAACATCGCCGAGCAGTATCAATTGATCCATCGTCGCGAAGAGTCGCAGCCGGCGCCGTTCGAATCCCGTGTCCTGCCGGAATTGCTTGCGCGCTTGCGCAACGAAGGCCACAGCGCCGAGTCGTTGGCCCGGCAACTGGCGCGACTGGAAATCGAGCTGGTGCTGACCGCGCACCCGACCGAAGTGGCGCGCCGCACGCTGATCCAGAAGTACGACGCGATCGCCGCGCAACTTGCCGCACAGGATCATCGCGACCTGACCACGGCCGAACGCGAGCAGATCCAGAACACCTTGCAACGGCTGATCGCCGAAGCATGGCACACCGAAGAAATCCGCCGCACGCGACCGACCCCGGTAGACGAAGCCAAGTGGGGTTTTGCGGTGATCGAGCATTCGCTGTGGCAGGCGATTCCCAACCACATGCGCAAGGCCGACCAAGCGCTGCATGCCGCGACCGGCCTGCGTTTGCCATTGGAGGCCGCACCGATTCGCTTTGCCTCGTGGATGGGCGGCGACCGTGACGGCAATCCCAATGTCACCGCCGCGGTGACTCGCGAAGTGCTGTTGCTGGCGCGCTGGATGGCCGCCGATTTGTACCTTCGCGATGTCGATCACCTCGCCGCCGAACTGTCGATGCAACAGGCCAGCGATGCGCTGAAAGCCAAGGCTGGCGACAGTGCCGAGCCGTATCGCGCAGTCCTCAAGCAATTGCGTGAACGCCTGCGTGCCACGCGCAATTGGGCGCATGCTTCATTGACGGCGACAACGCCGGCGCCTGCCGATGTATTGCACAACAATCGCGATCTGCTCGATCCTCTCGAACTGTGCTTCAACTCGCTGCACGAATGCGGCATGGGCGTGATCGCCGACGGGCCGCTGCTCGATTGTCTGCGCCGGGCGGTGACGTTCGGCTTGTTCCTTGTGCGTCTCGATGTGCGCCAGGACTCATCGCGGCACAGCGCGGCGATGACGGAAATCACCGATTATCTGGGCCTCGGTCGTTACGAAGACTGGGACGAAGACGCCCGCATTGCCTTCCTGAGTCGAGAGTTGGCCAATCGTCGCCCATTGCTGCCAGCGCATTTCAAACCCTCCGCCGACACGGCGGAAGTGCTCAACACCTGCAAGGAAATCGCCGCCGCACCGGGTGCCTCGCTGGGTTCCTACGTGATCTCCATGGCCGGCGCGGCTTCCGATGTGCTGGCCGTGCAGCTGCTGCTCAAAGAGGCCGGTGTACTGCGGCCGATGCGCGTGGTGCCGCTGTTCGAAACTCTCGCCGACCTCGATAACGCCGGCCCGGTGATCGAGCGGCTGTTGCTGTTGCCGGGTTACCGCGCGCGGCTGCAAGGCCCGCAGGAAGTGATGATCGGTTATTCCGACTCGGCCAAGGACGCCGGCACGACCGCAGCGGCATGGGCGCAATACCGCGCGCAGGAACGGCTGGTGGAAATCTGCCGCGAGCAGCAAGTCGAGCTGCTGTTGTTCCACGGTCGCGGTGGCACTGTGGGGCGTGGCGGTGGTCCGGCCCACGCGGCGATCCTGTCGCAGCCACCGGGTTCGGTGGCAGGACGGTTCCGCACCACCGAGCAAGGGGAAATGATTCGATTCAAATTCGGCCTGCCGGACATTGCCGAGCAAAACCTCAATCTTTACCTCGCGGCGGTGCTTGAAGCGACGTTGCTGCCACCACCGCCGCCTACGCCCGAGTGGCGTCATCTGATGGACGAATTGGCCGCCGACGGCGTCAGCGCTTATCGTCAGGTGGTGCGGGAAAATCCGCAGTTCGTCGAGTATTTCCGCCAGTCCACGCCGGAGCAGGAGCTGGGTCGTTTACCGCTCGGCAGTCGTCCCGCCAAGCGGCGTGCCGGCGGCATCGAGAGCCTGCGGGCGATTCCGTGGATTTTCGGCTGGACGCAAACGCGCCTGATGTTGCCCGCCTGGCTCGGCTGGGAAACCGCGTTGAGCAAGGCACTGGCGCGCGGGGAGGGCGAACTGCTCGGGCAGATGCGCGAACAGTGGCCGTTTTTCCGCACGCGCATCGACATGCTGGAAATGGTGCTGGCCAAGGCAGACGCCGATATTGCGCTGTCTTATGACCAACGTCTGGTCGAGCCGGCGTTGCTGCCGTTGGGCGCGCACTTACGCGACCTATTGTCGCAGGCGTGCACGGTGGTGCTTGGCCTGACCGGTCAGTCGCAACTGCTGGCACATAGCCCCGATACCTTGGAATTCATCCGTCTGCGCAACACCTACCTCGACCCGCTTCATCTATTGCAGGCCGAGTTGCTGGCTCGTTCGCGGCAGCAGAATGTCGAGCAGGGCAGCCCCGTGGAACAGGCGCTGCTGGTGTCTGTGGCGGGGATTGCCGCCGGTTTGCGAAATACCGGCTAAGGTTTTTGCTGTGGCGCGCGGCACCCGCAGTCAACCTCGGGTGCCGCTTCGCGTTGAGGGGGAATGTGCCGCAAGGCGACAGTTAATGATGGGGTTGCGACTTGGGTCACCTTGTCGCGGGGGCTCGGCGGGCGTCGGTTTCTCCGACTTTTGGCGTCTTGTGTGGGCGCAGCCTGCTGTGTATCTTGATCAGCCTTTGGCCGTTTGTGCGGCCACGACCCGTATTTTTCAGGATTCGTCCCAAGTGGCGAGTCCTTTGTTTTGTAAAAGCTTTTTATAAAAAAATTGAGGAGCACATCTAATGCGCGTCATTCTGCTGGGAGCTCCCGGGGCCGGTAAAGGTACTCAGGCTAAGTTCATCACCGAAAAATTCGGCATTCCGCAAATCTCCACCGGTGACATGCTGCGTGCAGCGGTCAAGGCCGGCACTCCGCTGGGCGTTCAAGCCAAGAGCATCATGGATGCCGGCGGCCTGGTGTCGGATGACCTGATCATCGCACTGGTCCAGGATCGTATCGCCCAGCCAGACTGCGCCAACGGTTTCCTGTTCGACGGTTTCCCGCGCACCATTCCGCAGGCTGAAGCACTGGTCACTGCCGGTGTCGAGCTGGACGCCGTGGTCGAAATCGCCGTTGAAGACGAAGAAATCGTTCAGCGTATCGCCGGTCGTCGTGTGCACGAGGCCAGCGGCCGCGTTTACCACATCGTCTACAACCCGCCGAAAATCGCTGGCAAAGACGACATCACCGGCGATGAGCTGGTACAGCGCAAGGACGACACGGAAGAAACCGTGCGTCATCGCCTGTCGGTCTACCACTCGCAGACCAAGCCGCTGGTGGATTTCTACCAGAAGCTGTCGGCTGCCAACGGCAAGCCGAAGTACAGCCACATTCCTGGCGTCGGTTCGGTCGAAGCGATCACCGCCAAGGTGCTTGAAGCGCTGAGCTGAAAAAGCTGATCGGCTGCATCATCCACGGCCCGCTTGCGGGCCGTAGTTGTTTATACTGACGCACTTTTTTCCCCACCCTGTTCTGGATACATCGATGAGTACCTTGCTGGCCCTGGACACCGCGACTGAAGCTTGCTCCGTTGCTTTGCTGCATGACGGCAAGGTCACGAGCCATTACGAGGTGATCCCGCGCCTGCATGCGCAGAAGTTGTTGCCGATGATCCAGCAACTGCTGGCCGACGCCGGCACTACGCTGCAAGCGGTGGATGCGATTGCTTTCGGTCGCGGCCCGGGCGCGTTCACGGGTGTGCGGATCGCCATTGGTGTGGTGCAGGGTCTGGCGTTCGCGCTGGATCGTCCGGTGTTGCCGGTGTCCAATCTTGCGGTGCTGGCGCAGCGGGCATTTCGTGAGCATGGCGTGAGTCAGGTCGCGGCCGCCATCGATGCGCGCATGGATGAGGTGTATTGGGGTTGCTACCGCGAGACGGCTGGCGAAATGCGTCTGGTCGGCGCCGAAGCGGTGTTGCCGCCGGAAGTTGCCGCGCTGCCGACCGATGCCAGCGGCGACTGGTTTGGTGCGGGCACTGGTTGGGGCTACGGTGAACGCATCGCCGTCAACCTGACCGGCTCCGATGCCGGCATGCTGCCCCACGCTGAAGACTTGCTGACCCTGGCGCGTTTTGCCTGGGAGCGCGGCGAGTCGATTCCCGCGGATGATGCGCAGCCGGTTTACCTGCGCGACAAAGTCGCCACCCCCAAAGCCCGCTGATTCACCCGGATCCTTGCTGTTCACTTGTGGCGAGGGGATTCATCCCCGATGGAGTGCGCAGCGCTCCCTCTGCATTCCTCCAGTGAAACTGCATTATCAGCATTTACGACTGCTGCGCAGCCGGTCGGGGATAAATCCCCTCTCCACAAAAAGCCTCCACAAGCTTTTCCCTGAATGAATGCCTTTTCCAAATCCTGCCAATCGTCAGTTTCAAACCCCGCGCTTTAAACCTTTTGCGCTTTATGTGTTCTAGTTATCACTCGGCGGTTTGCTAAGTCGGTCAAGTGCCGCTAAATTGCCATCATCGATACCGAGCATGAATTTATGCGTATAGACGGCCTCTCCTCTCAGTCCTACCCGATCAAGCGCAAGCCTCGCAAAGGCAATCCGGCGCTGGATGAATCCGTCGACGATATCGATGGCGAGGTGGAATTCCCGACTGAAGAGCAACTGGCCGCCCGCGCTGCCAAAGCCTCTGCCCAACGCCTGTCCAATCTGCCTGCCCGTCAGCAAGACATGATTTATCACCGCGCGATGAAAAAGAGCGTAGCCATGGCCCTCGCCAGCTACCTGAGCACCGCCGGATTTGTCGATTGGGATGCGGACGTGCTGGGCCTCGATCTGTACATCTGATGGATCTGCCTTACTACCTCGGTTGTCCGTCCTGGAGCGAAAACGCCTGGCGCGAGTATCTGTACCCGGAAGACGCCAAAACCTCCGACTTTTTGGGCCTCTACTGCCAGGTGTTCAACGCCGTTGAAGGCAATACGACTTTCTACGCCAGTCCTTCGCCGGCCACCGTGCAGCGTTGGGCCGAAATCATGCCTGCGCATTTTCGCTTTACCGCCAAGTTTCCCGGTGACATCAGCCACAGTGGCGACTTGCGCGATCAACTGACCGCCGCCGACACCTTTGTGCAATTGCTCAAACCCCTCGGCGAGCGTGTAGCGCCGCTGTGGCTGCAACTGTCAAAAAGCTTCACGCCGCATCGGCTGCCGGAGCTGGCGGCGTTCATCGATGCGCTGGACTGCCCGCTGGCAGTGGAAGTGCGACACGAGCAGTTCTTCGCCAAGGGTGAGAGCGAGCGCCTGCTCAATCGCCTGTTGCTGGACCGTGGCGTCGAGCGTATCTGCCTCGATCCGCGTGCGTTGTTCAGTTGCCTGTCGACCGAGTCTTCGGTGATCCACGCACAATCGAAAAAGCCGCGGGTGCCGACGCGTCCGGCGGCGTTCACGCAGTTCCCGCAAGTGCGCTTCATCGGCCATCCCGAACTTGAAGCCAACGATCCGTTCCTGGTGCCGTGGGTGGCGAAAATCGCCGAGTGGATCGAAGAGGGCCGCACGCCCTACATCTTCCTGCACACCGCCGACAACCTGTTGGCGGCGAAGCTGGCGCAACGATTTCACGCACAACTGATGCAACGTTTGCCTGGCCTGCCATCTCTGCCTGAGCTATACAGAGAACCCGCCGCGGAGCAACTTGGCCTGCTCTGAGGCGAACTCGTTTTTCTGCCCGGGAGCCTGCCGATGGATGCCTCTGCCCTTCAAGAACAAGTCCGTAAAGCCCAAGCCTTCAAAGCCCTGCATGAGCGCCCGGGGATTTTCGTCATTCCCAATCCGTGGGATGCCGGCTCGGCGAAGATGCTCGCCAGTCTGGGGTATCAGGCATTGGCGACCACCAGCGCCGGTTATGCGTTTTCCCAGGGCAAGGCCGATGGAGCCTTGAGTCTCGATGACACCTTGGCCAACGTCCGCGCGATTGTCGCGGCGACCGATTTGCCGGTGGCGGTGGATCTGGAAAACGGTTTCGCCGATGACCCGGCCGAGTGCGCGAAGAGTTTGCTGCGAGCGGCCGAGGCGGGGGCGGTGGGTGGTTCGATCGAGGACGCCACGGGACGTGCAGACGCGCCGATCTATTGCTTCGAACACGCCGTGGCGCGCATCGAAGCGGCCGTTGCCGCTGTGCGCACGCTGCCATTCCCCTTCCTGCTGACCGCCCGCGCGGAGAACTATCTGCACGGCAATCCTGACATCAACGACACTATCCGTCGCTTGCAGGCTTTCGCCGAGGCCGGCGCCGACGTGCTGTATGCGCCAGGTTTACGCACTGCTGAAGAAGTTCTCGCCGTGGTGCGCGCGGTAGCGCCAAAACCGGTCAACGTGTTGATGTCCGGCGGGCTGAAACTGACCGTGCAGCAACTTGAAGAAATCGGTGTGCGGCGGATCAGCACCGGTTCGGCGCTGGCGCTCGCGGCGTTCGGTGAGTTCTTCCGCGCCGCCGAAGAAATTCAACAGTCCGGCACTTTCGGCTTCACTTCGCAGTCGATGCCGTACGCCAAGGCCAACCAGTTTTTCAAAGGCTGAGCATGGCGCGGTGGATTGCACTGTTTGTGTTGCTGATTGTTGGCGCAGCCGTGGTCAGTGTCTGGCGCGGCTGGCTGGAAGTGCCGCCGCAGTGGAATCCGTGGGCGCCGCTGGATGTGAAAGCCACGCCCAACTGGCTGACCGGTTACAAGCTGATGCGTTTACGCAGCGACCCCGAACTCTGCGCCCAGGCACTGCGCAGCTCGGCGTTGCGCGTGACGCCGCAGTCCGACAGCCCGGATGCCAAGTGTCCGCTGATCGGCGCCTTGCGCGTGCAGGGCGGCGAAGTGGCGCTCAGCAGCAGCTTCCTCGCCAGTTGCCCGCTGGCAGTCGCCTACGCCCTATTCGAACGTCATACCCTGCAACCCGCCGCACAGTCCGTTTACGGCGAGAAAGTCGTGCGCCTCGATCACCTCGGCAGCTTCGCCTGCCGCAATATCTACAACCGCGAAAGCGGCGCACTGAGTCGTCATGCCAGTGCCGATGCGTTGGATATCGCTGGCTTTCGGCTGGCGGATGGCCGAACCATCAGCGTGCTCAAGGACTGGCCCAAGCAGAATCAGGACGCGCAGTTTCTCCGCAAGGTGCGCGACGGCGCCTGCGAAGCGTTCAGTGTGGTGTTGAGTCCGGAATACAACGCTGCCCATCGCAATCACTTTCATGTCGATGTCGGGCGCTGGAGCGTGTGTCGCTGAAGGTCAGGCGGCGATGCGCAGGTTTTGCAAAACGATCGGGCGCGCCCAGCCGTTATCGAAGTCCAGGGCTTTCTGCTGCTCGACGATTTCTTCCGGCGGGAATGGTGGGTACGGCTTCTGCAGCAGATCGAGGTCGAATTCGGCAATCGGCAGGTACAGCGGACGCTTTTGCGGCGCAGCACCCGGTTCCGGAATCGGTTGGCCGTTATTGATCACGATCGGGCGAACCCAGCTGCTGTCGAAATCCTGCTGCGACTGTTGAGCCTTGAGCTCTTCTGACGGGAACGGTGGGAACGGCTTGTCCAGCAGCTCCGTTTCGAACTCGGCGATCGGCAGGAACAACGGCTCTGGCGGACGCACTTCGGTTTCGACGACATTGCATTCGCGCTGCTCGATGATGTGCGCGTGCAACTCGCTGCCCACGGTCGGCTCTTCAGTGCTGTTAAGGTCAACCGGTGGAAACTTGCCGCAGGCAGGCACCACTTCACTCGTCTGTTCGGCCAGCGCCTGGGCAAAGAAATCCTGCCACAGGTGACTGACGCCGCTCAGTGCTTGAGTGTTTTGACGGCTGAAATCGCCATGGGGCGAAATGTAGCCAATCGATGTGGGAAGAATGCCTGACATTTTTTTCGGTTGACGCTCAGCTCTGGCAAAATGCGCGTTGATTGGGTTATCGGCGGTTTTTGCCGATCCTTAACTTTTTTGAGCGTGTTTTCCATGATTGAGCAACCCGCGGCCTGCCGCATCCATGTCGAAGCCCTCGGCCCGACGTTTGAAGCGCAAGCCGAGCAGTGGGCCGAACGCCTGGGTCTGCCGTTGCAAGTGGCCGACGGCGAGTTCGCCTTGCAGGTCGGTGAGCAGGGTTTGCAGCTCCAGCAACTCGGCCCGGATGCACCGGGGCCGGTGCGCGTGGACTTTGTCGAGGGCGGCGCGGCGCATCGGCGGTTGTATGGCGGCGGTAGCGGGCAGATGATCGCCAAGGCTGTCGGTATCGCCCAAGGCGTGCGCCCGCGGGTGCTGGATGCCACGGCGGGATTGGGCAAGGATGCGTTCGTGCTGGCCAGTCTTGGTTGCGAGATGAGCCTGATCGAGCGCCAACCGCTGATCGGTGCGTTGCTGGAGGATGGTCTGGCGCGTGGCGCGGAAGATTTCGATGTGGCGCCGATCGTGGCGCGGATGAAATTGCTCAAGGGCAACTCCATCGAGGTCATGCGCAACTGGGAAGGCGAGCCGCCGCAGGTGATCTACCTCGACCCGATGTTCCCCCATCGTGAAAAAACCGCACTGGTGAAGAAGGAGATGCGCCTGTTCCGGCCGCTGGTCGGGGATGATCCGGATGCACCGGCGCTGTTGGAAGCCGCATTGGCGCTGGCCACACACCGGGTAGTGGTCAAACGCCCGCGCAAGGCGCCGTGCATTGAAGGGCCGAAGCCGAGTCATGCGCTGGATGGTAAATCGAGCCGCTACGATATCTACCCGAAGAAAGCGCTCAAGCCTTGAGACCGAGTCGCGCCAATCGCTGGCAAGCCAGCTCCCACAGGTTTTGGTGGTGTGCACACAATTGGTGATCACACTCTGATCCCTGTGGGAGCTGGCTTGCCAGCGATGGCGTCAGTACAGACACCGCAGAAACTAGGGTCTATAAGCCCGCATAAACAACCCCACCACTTCCTGCACATGGCTCTCTGAAGCCTCTTCGCTCAGCGGCTCGCCGCAGCCATACAACAGACGAAAATTTCCCGCGCCCTTGATCAGGCAGAAGAAATGTTCGGCCGCATTACGTGGCAGGTCGATGCTCAGTGCGCCCGTCTCGTGGATGCGCGTTAACAGCCGCTCCATGCCCTGCACCATGCGCTGCGGGCCCGCTTCAAAGAAGATCAACGACAGATTCGGATCCTGACTGCCGAGCGCCATGATCAAACGATGCAGATTCACCGACTCATCGCTGTTGATCAGTTGGTGAAAGCCTCGCGCAATGTTCAGCAACACATTTTCCACGGCAATGCCTTCCGGCAATTCGAAGAACAGCGGTGGCAGTTGCTCCTCGCATTTGGCCATCACGGCAGCAGAAAACAGCGTCTCCTTGTCGTTGAAATGGCTGTAGACCGTCAGCTTCGACACGCCGGCCTCGGCAGCGACCGCGTCCATGCTGGTGTTGGCATAGCCGTGACTCAGAAAAAGAATTTTCGCCGCGTCGAGGATCGCCTGGCGCTTGGCCAGATCCTTGGGGCGGCCCGGGCCGTTTGGAGCTGAAAGATTGTTCGACATTCTTCGCTTTTAATACTGGACTGGTGAGTTTGCTATTAATAACATGCCGGCCAGTATAATTATTCCAAGCACCATTAGCGAAAGGTCCGTCACCATGTTCCGCCATGCGTTGTCCTTTGCGTTGCCAGCCGGTCTGGCATTTTTATTATCGGCATGCGGTCAGGAAGAGGTGACGCAAGTGGCCGTGCGACCGGCCATGGTGGTGCAGCCAGAGCCTTCGGCGCAGGCGATGGAAAGTTATCCGGGCGAAGTCCGCGCCCGTTACGAGCCGAGTCTGGCGTTCCGCATCGGTGGCAAAGTCAGCCGACGGCTGGTTGACGAAGGCCAGCGCGTGAAGGCCGATCAGCCACTCGCCGAACTCGATCCGCAGGATGTGCGCCTGCAACTGGAAGCCACCCGCGCCCAAGTCGCAGCTGCCGAAGCCAATCTGAATCTGGTGCGCGCCGAGCGTGATCGCTACAAGACCTTGATGGATCGGCAGATGGTCAGCCGCTCCGCGTACGACAACGCCGAGAATCTCTACCGCTCCGGCGAAGCCCGTCTCAAGCAAATCAAAGCCGAATTCAACGTGTCGACCAATCAGGCCAGTTACGCGGTTTTGCGTGCGCCACAGGATGGCGTGGTGGCCCAGCGTTCGGTGGAAGTCGGGCAGGTCGTCGCGGCCGGGCAAACTGTATTCACCCTCGCCACAGACGGCGAACGTGAAGTGTTGATCAGCCTGCCGGAACAGAGTTTTGGCCGCTTCAAGGTCGGGCAACCGGTGACGGTCGAGTTGTGGACGCAGCAGAACCAGCGTTTTGCCGGGCAGATCCGCGAGCTGTCTCCCGCCGCCGATCCGCGCTCTCGCACCTTCGCCGCACGCATTTCCTTCACCAGCGGCAAAGTCCCGGCCGAGCTCGGCCAGAGCGCCCGGGTGTTCGTGCAATCTGCCGATGTCGTGCCGCTGTCCGTTCCACTGTCGGCGCTGACCGCTGAAAACGGCGCGACCTACGTCTGGGTGGTCAACGCCAACAACACGCTGAAGAAAACGCCCGTGCGCGTCGGCCCTTTCGGCGAGAAAACCGTGCCGGTGCTCGAAGGTTTGAACGCCAGCGATTGGGTGGTCGCCGCTGGCGTGCATGTGTTGCTCGAAGGGCAGCAGGTGCGTCCCGTTGATCGCTCCAACCGTGTGGTCAATCTGGCGGACAAGGAGTAAGTCCCGATGCGCTTCAACCTTTCCGAATGGGCGTTGCGTAATCGCCAGATCGTACTGTTCGTGATGCTTTTGCTGGCGATCGTCGGTGCGTTGTCCTACACCAAACTGGGTCAGAGTGAAGACCCGCCGTTCACCTTCAAGGCCATGGTCATCCAGACCCGCTGGCCGGGTGCGACCGCGCAGGAAGTTTCGCGCCAGGTCACCGAGCGTATCGAAAAGAAGCTGATGGAAACCGGTGAGTACGAACGTATTGTTTCGTTCTCGCGTCCCGGTGAATCGCAGGTCACCTTTATTGCCCGCGATTCGATGCATTCCAAGGAAATCCCCGACCTCTGGTATCAGGTGCGCAAGAAAGTCGGCGACATCCGCCAGACCTTGCCGCCGGGCATTCAGGGACCATTCTTCAACGATGAATTCGGCACCACGTTCGGCAATATCTACGCGTTGACCGGCGACGGTTTCGACTACGCCGTGCTCAAGGATTACGCCGATCGCATCCAGATTCAGCTGCAACGGGTCAAGGATGTCGGCAAGGTCGATCTGCTCGGTTTGCAGGACGAAAAGATCTGGGTCGAACTGTCCAACGTCAAACTCGCCACCCTCGGCTTGCCGCTGGCGGCGGTGCAGCAGGCGCTGGAAGAGCAGAACGCGGTATCCACTGCCGGCTTCTTCGAAACCAGCAGCGAGCGATTGCAGCTACGGGTTTCGGGGAATTTTCAGACAGTCGATGAGATAAAAAACTTTCCGATCCGGGTCGGCGATCGTACGTTCCGCATCTCCGATGTCGCCGACGTGCGTCGCGGTTTCAACGATCCACCGGCGCCGCGCATGCGTTTCATGGGCGAAGACGCAATCGGTCTGGCCGTGGCGATGAAGGACGGCGGCGACATTCTGGTGCTGGGTAAAGCGCTGGAAGGCGAGTTCTCGCGCATCCAGAAAAACCTCCCGGCCGGCATGCAGTTGCGTAAGGTCTCCGACCAGCCAGCGGCGGTGAAAACCGGGGTTGGCGAGTTCGTCCAGGTGCTGGTCGAAGCGTTGGCGATTGTGTTGCTGGTGAGTTTTTTCTCCCTCGGCGTGCGCACCGGCATGGTCGTCGCGCTGACGATTCCGCTGGTGCTGGCGATGACCTTCGCCTGCATGTATTACCTCGGCATCGGCCTGCACAAGATTTCCCTTGGCGCGTTGGTGCTGGCGCTGGGGCTGCTGGTGGACGACGCGATCATTGCCGTGGAAATGATGGCGATCAAAATGGAGCAGGGCTTCGACCGGATCCGCGCGGCGAGCTATGCCTGGACCAGCACGGCGTTCCCGATGCTCACCGGAACGCTGATCACCGCCGCAGGCTTTCTGCCAATTGCCACGGCGCAGTCGGGCACCGGCGAATACACCCGGTCGATCTTTCAGGTAGTGACCATCGCGCTGCTCGCGTCATGGGTGGCGGCGGTGATGTTCGTGCCGTATCTGGGGGAAAAGCTCCTGCCGGATCTGGCGAAAATTCATGCGGCCAAACACGGCACGTCTGATGGTCAGCCGGATCCTTACGGCACGCCGTTCTATCAGCGGGTTCGTCGTTTGGTCGAGTGGTGCGTGGCTCATCGCAAGACCGTCATCGTGCTGACAGTCGGGCTGTTTATTGCCTCGGTGATGTTGTTCCGCTTCGTGCCGCAGCAATTCTTCCCGGCTTCAAATCGGCTGGAACTGATGGTTGATCTGAAACTGGCTGAAGGCGCTTCGCTGGCGAACACCACGGCTGAGGTCAAGCGCCTTGAAGCGATGCTCAAGGAGCACGCCGGTATCGACAATTATGTGGCGTATGTCGGTACGGGCTCGCCGCGTTTTTATCTGCCGCTCGATCAGCAGTTGCCCGCAGCGAGCTTTGCGCAATTTGTGGTGCTGGCGAAAAACATCGAGGAGCGTGAAGCGTTGCGCAGCTGGCTGATCGACACCCTCAACGAACAATTCCCGGCGCTGCGCTCGCGGGTCACGCGCTTGGAAAACGGTCCGCCGGTTGGCTATCCGGTGCAGTTCCGTGTCACTGGCGAGCACATCGAGGAAGTCCGTGCTTTGGCGCGCAAGGTTGCGGCCAAGGTTCGCGAGAATCCGCATGTGGTTAACGTGCATCTGGATTGGGAGGAGCCGAGTAAGGTTGTGTACCTGAACATTGATCAGGATCGCGCCCGGGCGCTTGGCGTTAGCACTGCGAATCTGGCGAAGTTTCTGCAGAGTTCGTTGACCGGGTCCAGCGTCAGTCAGTATCGCGAAGACAATGAGTTGATCGAGATTCTGCTGCGCGGCACGGTGCATGAGCGTACTGAACTGTCGTTGTTGCCGAGTCTGGCGGTGCCGACGGATAACGGTCGCAGTGTGGCGTTGTCGCAGATTGCCACGCTGGAATACGGCTTTGAGGAAGGCATTATCTGGCACCGTAATCGTCTGCCGAACGTGACTGTGCGGGCGGACATTTATGGCAAGGAGCAACCGGCGACGCTGGTCAAGCAGATCATGCCGACGCTGGATTCGATTCGCGCTGAGTTGCCGGATGGTTATCTGCTGGATGTCGGCGGCACGGTGGAGGATTCGGAGCGCGGGCAGAAGTCGGTGAATGCCGGGGTGCCGATGTTCATTGTCGTGGTGCTGACGCTTTTGATGGTGCAGTTGCGCAGTTTTTCGCGTACGGCGATGGTGTTTTTGACGGCGCCGTTGGGGTTGATCGGGGTGACGTTGTTTTTGATAGTGTTCCGGCAGCCGTTCGGGTTTGTGGCGATGTTGGGGACGATCGCGTTGTCCGGGATGATCATGCGTAATTCGGTGATTCTGGTGGATCAGATCGAGCAGGATATTGCTTCTGGGCTCAAGCCTTGGCAGGCGATTATCGAGGCTACGGTGCGGCGTTTTCGGCCGATTGTGTTGACGGCTCTGGCGGCGGTTTTGGCGATGATTCCGTTGTCTCGGAGTGTGTTTTTTGGGCCTATGGCGGTGGCGATCATGGGGGGGTTGATTGTTGCGACTGCGCTGACGCTGTTGTTTTTGCCTGCTTTGTATGCGGCTTGGTTCAGGGTTCGGCGGGAGGCTTGATTTTTTTGGGCTTGGCGGCCTTCGGGCCGACCAGGTTCTTGGGTTTTGGGTGAATATCCGTTTCTGCGGGTGTTGTCGCTGGCGGTTTCGCTCTTACAGCGAGTCACCTTTTCCAAACGCCGAAAAGGTAACCCAAAAGGCTTTGCCCTGACGTTCGGCCCTCGCTGTGGCTCGGGTTCCTTCGCTCCGGGATTGATCCGGGCGCATCGCCTCCGGTTTGCTTCGCTGCACCTCCTCTCGATGTGTTCGACTTCGTCGAACGGCGCTACGCGCCTGCCCCCCGGATCAATCCCTCCACTCAGCCTGCCGACGGGCTCTAAGATCAAAAGCCGCAGCCGAGCTAACGCTCATCCTGTTGAGTGGTGAGAGCAGAAGCGATCTGCTCTTGCTCTTCTGTGGGAGGAAGCCTGCTCGCGAAGGCGGCCTGACAGCCGACCCATTTCTATCTGAACGCACCCGATCCAAATTGTGGGAGCTGGCTTGCCAGCGATGACGGCCCGCCAGCCGCCCCATTTCTATCTGAACGCACCCGATCTAAATTGTGGGAGCTGGCTTGCCAGCGATGGCGGCCTGCCAGCCGCTCCATTTCTATCTGAACGAACCCAATCCAAATTGTGGGAGCTGGCTTGCCAGCGATGGCGGCCTGCCAGCCGCCCCATTTCTATCTGAACGAACCCAATCCAAATTGTGGGAGCTGGCTTGCCAGCGATGGTGGCCTGCCAGCCGCTCCATTTCTATCTGAATACCCTTGGCCCG
Organism: Pseudomonas sp. FW305-7; assembly: GCF_058786735.1. NCBI lineage: Bacteria > Pseudomonadati > Pseudomonadota > Gammaproteobacteria > Pseudomonadales > Pseudomonadaceae > Pseudomonas > Pseudomonas sp. FW305-7. The sequence continues at coordinate 107,647 of NZ_JBYSZA010000017.1, read as the reverse complement.
TTCTGCCTCCGTCAATTCCTACATCTTTTTCAGAAACCTCCGATATTGAGCCTCGGCGCCTCGGATGCTGTACTCCAGCCTCTGCTTTCCAGCGTTCCTGAGTTTGTCTTGATGAAAAAGCCGCCAGCATTGAAAGGCAGAACTGACCGGGTGTTCGACTTATTGGTGCGTCCGCCTCACAAGCAACGTTTGGCGGATTATCTCGCGTTGCTCAAGCCGCTCGATGATCAAGGGCGTTATCTGCCCTTTGAAGCGTTGCGCTATCGCTGGGCGGCGGGGCTGGATGTCAATTTTTGTTGGGCTCTTGTCAAGAAGGCGCGGGTTGCGCAGTACGTCGATTTGCTGCCGTTGGGAGAGCCGTTGCAGTGGGGCAAGTATTTGCTGACGCCGTTGGCGCAGAGAACCCTGTCGATTGTGGACCGGCAGACGACCAGTGCCGCGCTGGACTACATGACCAGTCAGATCGGCGAGCGGGCGCATTTCAGTTATTTGCTGAATGATCTGATCGAGGACGAAGCGATCGCCAGCAGTCAGCTGGAAGGTGCTGCGACGACCACGCGTGTGGCCAAGGACATGCTCAGGCGTCAGCGCCAGCCGCGTACGCCGGACGAGCGTATGGTCATGGGTAACTACCGGATGATGAATTTCGCTTGGGAAAAACGCTACGAACCTTTGAGTGTCGAGTTGATCAGCGCGATGCATCGGGTTGGCGTCGAGGGGATTGATGACGAGCAGTATTCTCCCGGTATGTTCAGGGCGAATGATGAAGTGGTTGTTCAGGACGGTGCAGGCAACACTGTGCATCGGCCGCCACCCGCCACCGGGCTGGTCTTGCGGCTGGAGCGGCTTTCGCAGTGGATCAATCTTGCCCATGAATTACCTCACCACAAGAACTATCTGCATCCGCTGATCAAGGCGATCACGCTGCACTTTGCCTTGGGCTATGAGCATCCGTTTCGTGACGGTAATGGCCGGGTCGCGAGGGCGTTGTTTTATTGGTTCATGTTCAAGAACGAGTTCGCGGCGTTTCGCTACATTGCGATCAGTCTGTTGTTGCGTAATGCGCCGGTGAAGTATGGACGCTCATATCTGCATACCGAGGCGGATGAGCTGGATCTGACCTACTTCATCGAGTTCCAGTGCTCGGTGATTGTGCGGGCGGTGAGCCGTTTTGATGAGGCCTGGCGCAAGAGCGTGGCGTTCAGCGAGGACTTCGAGCAATGGCTGACGGGGGCGGGATTCTTTGAGCGGCTGACGGAGCCGCAGCGGTCGCTGTATCAGGCTGCCAAGAACGGCGTGGCGAAGGAGTTTACGGCAGGCAATGTGATGGAGCATCTTGGCTGCTCTTGCAATTCAGCGATGTCGACGCTCAACGGGCTGGTCGAGTTGCAGATTTTCGAGAAGAGAAAAATGGGCTCCGAGTGGGTGTTCTTCTTGCACATTGCCAATGAATTGAAAAACGGGAGCGAGCGATCTCGCTCCCGTTCGGAGTCGGCTTAAAGGGTGCCAAACACCTTCTTCGCCAGACTCGTCGCCGCAGCGGCCGGGTTTTTGCGAAGGGTTTCTTCCTGTTTGCCGATCATTTCGAACAAGCCGTTGAGCGCTTGTTCGGTGACGTAGTTTTCGACGTTGGCGCTCTTCGCGTCCACCACACCAAAGGTCGCGGCCTGGCCGGCGAAGGCGTTGTATTTCTGCGCTACGCCGACCTTGTCGGTCGCCTGTTTGACGATCGGCAGGAACTTGGCGCGGATCTGTTCGCGGCTGGATTTGTCGAGGTATTGGGTGGCCGAATCGCTGCCGCCGCTGAGGATGCCTTTGGCGTCGGCCACGCTCATTTTTTTCACGGCGTCGACGAGGATCGGCTGGGCCTGGGTCACGGCGGTTTCCGCAGCCTTGTTCATCGCGGTTTCCAGTTCTTCGACCTGGGCGCCCATACCGAAGGCTTTCATTTTCCTGGCGGCTTTACCGAGTTTGCCCGGCAGTTCGATCTTCACCTCAGGGTTGTTGCTGAAACCGCCCGGGGTGCCCAGTTGTTTGACGGCCAGTTGCGCGCCTTGGGTCAGGGCGTCCTTGAGGCCGCCGGTGGCGTCTTGTTGCGACAGATCGTTGAGCGACAGGGCCATGGCGCTGGCGGAGATCATCAGGCCCGCGCAGAGGCCGGCGAAGCGGAGGGTAGGGCGGAGCATGGCGGCTTCCTTGTTGCAGAAAATGAATTAACGAACGGCGTCGACGCGGATTTTCAGCGGCTGCGGATCGTTGCCGTCGAGTTGCACGGCGTGGTTTTCGGTGGTGATGAACATCAACTCACCATTGACCTCAATACGCGCGCTGACCGAATAGCGGTGGCCGGGTTTGACCTGCGCCGGATCGTAGCTCAAGTGGAACGGCAGTGGCACCTGGCCTTTGACCGGGCCTTTCTGTTCGTCGAGTACGACGGCTGGTGCGTCGGCCAGCGAAACGTCTTGCAGGCTTACGCTCAGGGTCGCGCTCGGTGGCAGGGCGATGCGTTGCAGGTAGAACACTTCGCCGTCGAGGCTGGTTTTGCCGGCGGGGGTGGTCGATTGGCAGGCGCTGAGCAGGGCAGCGGCAGCGAGAACGGTCAGTTTTTTCATGGCAAATCTCCTTTCAATGTAGGAGTGAGCCTGCTCGCGATGGCGGTTCAACATCTCTGTTGTCTGACCCAGCGTTTTCGCGAGCAGGCTCACTCCTACAGGTTCTCATCAGGCTTCGGGCTGTATGGCCGGTTGATCGGCCGCATCTTCACTGCGATGCAGCGCGACCTGACGGATCGACAAACGAATCTCCGCCGGCAACACACGTTTGGCCGCGCCTTCGGCCAGTTCGCCGAGCAGTTCGTGGTAGCTCAGTTTGCCGGCCTCGTCGCGACGCAGCACGTCGAGGTCGAGCAGGGTCTGGATGAAGTGGCGGAACAGGCTCTTGTCGAAAAACTCCGGGGCATTCAGGCCGTGCAGGATCGACAGGCGCTGGGCCATGACCGTGCAGAGGTCTTCCAGTTCTTCGGCGCTGACGCTGTTCTGGCCGGCGTTGAGCAGCAGCGAGACGGTCATGTAGAAACGTTGCAGGGTCTGCGCAATGCTCTTCGACAGCAAGGTCAGCAGCACGAAATGCCGCGAGCTCGGTGCCGGACGCAGGTACACGTCTTTCTCGAAGCGCAGCAGGCCTTGTTCGACGAACGCTTCCAGCCATTGATCGACCACCGCATCGAGTTCGTCCAGGCTCCAGCGGATGAACAGCTCCGACTGCAAGTACGGATACAGCGCGCGGGTGTAGCGCAGGATCTGTTCGCGGCTCATGCGCGAGGTGCTCTGGAAGAAGCTCGCCAGCAGCGATGGCAGGGCGAAAATGTGCAGCACGTTGTTGCGGTAGTAGGTCATCAGGACGGCATTTTGCTCGTCCAGATAGAGAATCTTGCCCAGCGCATCGTTTTGTTCGGACAGCAGATCCATGTCCTTCACATGCTCGATCAGCGCGCGACCATCGCCTTCCGGCAATGTGGTGTGCGGCGAGTACGGGACCTTGCGCAGCAGGGCCAGATACAGATCCAGTACCCGCGCCATCGCCCGATCATCCAGCGCCAGACGGCTGGTCGACAGCAGCGCCAGGGCCACCAGGTTGACCGGGTTGATCGCCGCCGCTTCGTTCAGATGCTGCGCGACTTTCTCGCCGAGGCGGTTGGTGGTCTCGTTGAGCCACGCCGGTTTGTACTGCGGGCCAAGTTCCTGCTGGCGCCAGTCCGGTTGTTCGGCGTCGAGGAACTCCGCCAGTTTGATCGGCTCGCCGAAGTTCACCGCGACCTGACCGAAGCGCTGTTTGAGCGCGCCGATGACTTTGAAGATGTCGAAGATCGACTCTTTCTTCTTGCTCGCGCCACGCAGTTCGCCGAGGTAGGTGCGACCTTCAAGTACGCGCTCATAGCCGATGTACACCGGCACAAACACGATCGGCATGCGCGACGAACGCAGGAAGCTGCGCATGGTAATGGCGAGCATCCCGGTTTTCGGTTGCAGCATGCGTCCGGTGCGCGAGCGACCGCCTTCGACGAAGTACTCGACCGGAAAACCTTTGGTGAACAGGGTGTGCAGGTATTCGTTGAACACCGAGGTGTACAGCGGATTGCCCTTGAACGTGCGGCGCATGAAAAACGCGCCGCCACGGCGCAGCAGGCTGCCGATCACCGGCATGTTCAGGTTGATCCCGGCGGCGATGTGCGGCGGGGTCAAGCCGTTGCGGAACAGCAAGTACGAGAGCAGCAGGTAGTCAATGTGGCTGCGGTGGCACGGCACGTAGATCACTTCGTGACCCTGGGCGACCTTTTGCACGCCTTCGATGTGGTTGACCTTGATGCCGTCGTAGATTTTGTTCCAGAACCAGCTCAGCACCACTTCAAGGAAGCGGATCGCAGTGTAGGTGTAGTCCGAGGCGATCTCGTTGCCGTAGCGCAGGGCCTGGGCTTTGGCTTTTTCCGGCGAGATGTTTTCGCGCTCGGCTTCGTCGAGGATCGCTTGCTTGACCAGCGGCTGGTTGAGCAGGCCTTTGACCAGATTGCGGCGGTGGGAAATGTCCGGACCGATCACTGCCGCTTTCAGATTGCGGAAGTGTACACGCAGGATGCGCTGGGCCATGCGCACGGTGCGTTCGTGGCCCTTGTTGTGTTCGATCAGCTCGCGCAGGTGGATCGGCGCGGAGAATTGCACGCGGGTTTTACGCCCGAGGACGATGATGCTCAGCAGTCGACGCAGACGGCCGGTGACGGCCCAGCTGTCGGCGAACAACAATTTCCAGGGACTGTTTTCACTGTCCGGCGATTGGCCCCAGAACACGCTGACCGGAATGATCTGTGCGTCTTCGGCAGCGTTCTGCGTGAGCGCGCTGACCAGCCGTGTCAGGGTCGGCGGCGCACCGCGTTTGTCCTGACGGCCGAGCCAGTCCGGGTCCGGCGTCAGATAGAAGAATGCGGCAGGCTCGATCAGCGAACCCACTGACACCGGCAGTACCGGACGCGGCAGGCCGGCCTTGGTGCACTCGGTGTCGACCACTGCCAGATCGGTCAGCGAGGGGTTTTGCAGGACGTAGAACACCGGACGACTGCGGTCGAGGTTGAGGGAGAGCGACGACTGGTTGATCGTCTCGGAGCGAACCCAGAGATACAACAGTCGGCGCAAGGTGCCAAACACAAGACGGCGGAACGGGGAACGGGTCATACGGCTTCTGCGTGAGTGGATAAAACCGAGCAGGTGCTCGGGCGGTGGCTAGTGTGCCGGATTCATCGAAAATCGGCAAAAAAGCGGCGAAGTAATCTCCTGTTGAGAGTTTTGCCGCCTGTCATATACTCGGCGATCTGCCGCCGGGGCCCTTTTATGGACGTCGGACGCAGGCTGACGTTCCTCAAAGGCTTTCCTGCGAAAAGCCTGTTCAATAATAAAAAAGGAGTATGAACAGATGGCAACACGTGAAACCGGCAACGTGAAGTGGTTCAACGACGCCAAGGGCTATGGCTTCATTCAGCGCGAAGACGGGGTGGACGTCTTCGTGCACTACCGCGCGATTCGCGGCGAAGGGCATCGGTCACTGACGGAAGGTCAGCAGGTCGAGTACGCGGTGATTACCGGCGAGAAGGGGTTGCAGGCTGAGGATGTTGTAGGTCTGTAATCAAATTTCAGACTGACCATAAAATCCTGTGGGAGCGGGCTTGCCCGCGAAGACGGCGGCACATCCGGCATAGACGTGACTGACAAGCCGCAATCGCGGGCAAGCCCGCTCCCACAGGTTTTGTGCAAGTTTTATGCAGTTTTCCAGGTGATCTCTTCTTCACCGTCTTCGCTGATGCGAATCCAGCGATCTGCTGTCTCTTCGCCTTCTTCCTCGACCCACGTCCCCGGCGCACAACGCACTTCGACGTTCAGCGCAGCAAAGGCTGCGCGAGCGCAGGCGATGTCGTCGTCCCAAGGCGTCTGGTCGCTTTCCAGGTACAGGCTGTTCCACTTGCCGACGGCTTTCGGCAGCCAGGTCACCGGCACGTTGCCGGCCTTGCACTTGTAGGTCTGGCCTTTCTGCACCCAGTCGCTGCATGGGCCCAACGCTTCGCCCAGCCAGGCCGAAATGGCCTTGTGGTCGACGTCGGCGTCTTTCAGGTAAATCTCGATATCCGGTTGGCGCATGGATGTCCTCACTGCGGGTCTGAAAAATCCATTCGCGGATTTAGCCGGCCCCGGGCATTGGCCCGAGACCAAAAGTTATTGAAGAACGAAATAATCGTAGCGCATCGACACGGTGGTCTCGAACGGCTCGGCCTGCTCGATCACCGCCGCGCGACGTTCGGCACTGGCACGCCAGCCGTGAGGTGTCATCGCCAACAGGTTGGCGCGGTCCTCGGGCTTGTCCAGCGTCAGTTTGAATTCCAGGGTTTCACTGTGCGCCAACGCCATGCCTTCGGGCACCAGGGCCAGATGCTTGTCGTCGGTGTATTCGCGCACTTCGTCGTACAGCCGCTCGCGCAATTCCATCAGATGGCCGCTGGTCGGGCCGACTTTCATCAGACCGCCGCCAACGCTGAGCAGACGCTTGGCTTCTTCCCAGTCCAAAGGACTGAAAACGCTGGCGAGAAACTGGCAACTGCCCGACGCCAATGGCACGCGAGCCATGCTGGCGATCAACCAGGTCAGCGCCGGGTTGCGCTTGCAGGCGCGTTTGACCGCTTCACGCGAGATGTCCAGCGCGTAGCCATCGGCATCCGGCAGGGCCTCGGCGATTTGCGCGGTGTAATAACCCTCGCCACAACCGATGTCGACCCAGCGATCCGGCGCATAGCTCGCCGCCAGTTCGGCCAGACGCTTGGCCACCGGCGCGTAATGGCCGGCGTTCAAAAAGTCACGGCGCGCCTCGACCATGGCTTGGTTGTCGCCAGGGTCGCGGCTGTTCTTGTGCTGCACCGGCAGCAGGTTCAGATAACCCTGCCGCGCACGGTCGAAGCGATGGCCGGCGGGGCAGACCACGCCGTTGTCCACTGCATTCAGCGGTTCACTGCAAATGGGGCAAGCGAGCATCAGGCGAGCAACTTGATCAGAGTCTGGTAGTAGATCTCGGTCAGCACGTCGAGATCGGCCGCCAGTACGCGCTCGTTGACCTGGTGAATGGTCGCGTTGACCGGCCCCAGCTCAACCACTTGCGTGCCCATGGTTGCGATGAAACGGCCATCGGAAGTGCCGCCGCTGGTGGATGCCTTGGTCTCGCGGCCGGTGATGTCCTTGATGCTCGCCGACACGGCGTCGAGCAGCGCGCCCGGCTCGGTGAGGAACGGCAGGCCGGACAGCGCCCAGTCGATGTGCCAGTCCAGATCGTGCTTGTCGAGGATGTCGGCGACACGTTTCTGCAGGCCTTCGACGGTCGATTCGGTGGAGAAGCGGAAGTTGAACACCGCCACCAGATCACCCGGAATCACGTTGGTCGCGCCGGTGCCGGAATTGACGTTGGAAATCTGGAAACCGGTCGGCGGGAAGAAATCGTTGCCGTGATCCCAATGCTCTGCGGCCAGTTCGGCCAGCGCCGGAGCAGCAAGGTGGATCGGGTTTTTCGCCAGGTGCGGGTAGGCGACGTGGCCCTGAATGCCTTTGACGGTGAGCTTGGCACCGAGCGAGCCACGGCGGCCGTTTTTCACAACGTCGCCAACCAAAGTGGTGCTCGACGGTTCGCCGACGATGCACCAGTCCAGACGCTCGTTGCGCGCAGCCAGGCGTTCAACCACAGCCTTGGTGCCGTGATGCGCCGGGCCTTCTTCGTCGCTGGTGATCAGGAACGCGACCTTGCCCTTGTGGTTCGGGTAGTCGGTGACAAAGCGTTCGGCGGCAACGGTCATCGACGCCAGGCTGCCTTTCATGTCCGCCGCGCCACGACCGCAGAGCATGCCGTGTTCATCAATCACCGCGTTGAACGGGTCGATCTGCCACGCCGTTACCGGACCGGTCGGCACCACGTCGGTGTGGCCGGCGAAACACAGCACCGGGCCGTCGGTGTTGCCGTGGGTGGCCCAGAAGTTATCCACATCCTCGATGCGCATCGGTTCGAGGGTGAAACCGGCATCGCCCAGGCGCTGCATCATCTGCTTCTGGCAATCGGCATCGACCGGCGTTACGGACGGACGGCGGATCAGATCGATGGCGAGTTGGAGGGTCGGCGAAAGGTCGGCGTGGGCCGTCATGGAAAACTCCGGGATCATGAATTTGAGCAGGGACCAATGTGGGAGCGAGCCTGCTCGCGAATGCGGTGTGTCAGTCAACATAGTTGGTGATTGTTACAACGCCTTCGCGAGCAGGCTCGCTCCCACAGGGATTAGAGCTGAGCCCCGCAAAATGGCGGTTATCTTAAAGCAAAACGGCGACCATTGGCCGCCGTTTAGTGCATCGATGAGGATTTAGACGACCGGCGCCGGTTCAGGCGCGGGCGCAGGTTTCGGTAGCGACGACAGGAACGCCATGATCAACGCCGCCAGGTACGGCAGCGACTGCACCAGCAGCATCACCACCCAGAAACGCATGTCATTGCTCGGCATGCCGTTGACCAGGAAAATCCCCAGCGCCGCGCCCCACAACAGCAACATGATGAACAGCTCCTCCCGCGCTTCGGAAATCGCCACCCAGAAGCCATGGTTGTCGGCATTTTTCGGCGTACGGAAGAACGGAATGCTGCTGGTGAAGAAACCGTACAGCACCGCTTTGGCGATGGTGTGCGACAACGCCAGCCCGGCCAGTGCCGCGCAGAAAGCATCTTTCAGGTTCACCCCAACGGCGCGACGGTAGAGGAAGATGATCTTGCCGACCTTGAACACGAACAGCGCCAACGGCGGGATCGCGAAAATCAGCAGCGGCGGATCGACCCGTTGCGGCACGATGATCATTGCCGCCGACCACAACAGCGCGCCGACGGTGAAGAAGATGTTCATGCCGTCCGCGACCCACGGCAACCAGCCAGCGAGGAAGTGGTAGCGCTGGCCACGAGTCAGTTCGGTGTCCTTGCCGCGCAGCAGGCTGCGGGTGTGGCGCTTGATGATCTGGATCGCACCGTAAGCCCAACGGAAACGCTGCTTTTTGAAGTCGATGAAGGTGTCCGGCATCAGACCCTTGCCGTAGCTGTCGTGGTAATACGCCGCCGACAGGCCTTTCTCGAACACGCGCAGACCTAGTTCGGCGTCTTCACAGATGCACCAGTCAGCCCAACCCAATTCTTCCAGAACCGAACGGCGGGTCATGGTCATGGTGCCGTGCTGGATGATCGCGTCACGGTCATTGCGGGTGACCATGCCGATGTGGAAGAAGCCTTTGTATTCCGCGTAGCAGAGCTTCTTGAAGGTGCTTTCGTTCTGGTCGCGGTAATCCTGCGGCGACTGCACCACGGCGATTTTCGGATCGGCGAAGTGCGGCACCATGTGCTTGAGCCAGTTCGGGTGCACGCAATAATCGGAGTCGATCACCGCGATCACTTCGGCGTCCTTGGCGGTGTGCGGAATCAGGTAATTCAACGCGCCGCCCTTGAAGCCTGCCAATGGCGCAACGTGGAAGAACTTGAAGCGCGGGCCGAGGGTTTCGCAATAGTCGCGCACCGGTTCCCAAACGGCCGGGTCCTTGGTGTTGTTGTCGATGATCAGGACTTCGTAGTCCGGGTAATCGAGGGCGGCCAGGGCGTCGAGGGTCTGTTTGACCATCTCCGGTGGCTCGTTGTAGCAAGGCACGTGGATCGAGACTTTTGGTCGGTAGCTGGAATCGCCCTCAACCGGCAGGAATTCCCGTCGACGCTTGTGAATCCACACCGCCTCGGCAAGTTCATGCGCTTCGGTGAGCAACACGATAAACACCCCGAGCGCACCGAGCGCCAACAGGAAACCCACCGTCAGGCTGAACCACGTGCTGTATTGCAGGCTGTAGTCGTAACCGATCCACACCAGCACCGAACCACACAGGAATGCAATAAAGGTCAGGAAGATCCGGCCGCGCTGGCGCAACGCCGAGCCGTCGATCATCAGCAACGTCAGCGACAACAGCGCCAGCACCACCGAACCGACCGCCAGCACGCGCCATTGTGGAATCGCCACCACCGGGCCTTCGAAGTTGAATTTCTGCTGACGCGCGGCGTTGAACACGCCCCAGTAGGCGCCGACAGAACCTTCGTCACTGGCCTTCCACGGCTGGTCAAACGCTTCGATCACGAAGTAGTTGAAGCCCTGGCGATTGAGCTTGTTCACCAGGTTGCGCAGGTAGATCGCCTGATCTGCCGGCGACGCATCAGCACCACCGCGCATACGGCCGTTGCTCGGCCAGCCCACTTCGGACAGCAGCAGCGGTTTTTTCGGGAACAGCTTTTTCAGGTCGCGGGCACGGTCGAAAACGAACTGGCCAGCCTTGTCGACCGGGATGAATTCCCAGTACGGCAGAACGTGGGCGGCGATCAGGTCAACGTGCTTGGCCAGTTCCGGGTGTTCTTCCCAGACGTGCCACTGCTCGGAGGTGGTCACTGGCACTTTGACCGCTGCGCGCACGCGATCGAGCAGCACGCTCAGTTGTTCGGCGGTGATTTCCTTGCGGAAGATCGCCTCGTTGCCGACTACCACGCGAACCACGCTGCGCGAGGTGTTGGCCAGTTCGATGGCGCGGGTGATTTCTCGTTCGTTGCGCTCCTGGTCGGGGCTGATCCAGATCCCGAGGGTCACGCGCAGGCCGAACTCTTCCGCCAGTTTCGGGATGTCTTGCAAAGAGCCGTCGACCGAGTAGATACGGATGTTGTCCGTCAGCTTGCTCATGATCTCCAGATCGCGGCGCATTTCCTCGTCAGATGGGAACTGATCCTTCTGCGGGAATTGTCCCTGTTGGAACGGCGAATAGGAGAAACCGGAGATCTGCTCCGGCCAGTTCGGCGCGGTGACCGGGCGATTGATCAGCGCCCAGAAGCCGGTGAACAGGGCGGCGATTGCCAGAACCACCACCAGGTTGAGTCCAAATTTACGCGATGACATAGCTGTTTCAGGTTCCAAAGGCTGTGGAACGGAGGATCGGTAGGCTATACGCCAAAGGGGCGCGCATCCTACACCGGTAGTTCACAAGTCGTACAACAGACAGGGAAATGCCCGATATTGGGCAATCCTCTTTGACTTAAGTTCTTACACTTGTAGATCGAAGGTTAAAACTTGTCGCTGCGTAGCCCTATAATGCGCGCCGGTTTTTGGGGTAATGGTCATGAGTACAGAAGATCCGCGGTTTGCAGGCATCGCCCGTTTGTATGGCATCGAAGGCCTGGAGCGCTTGCGCGCCGCCCACGTGGCGATCGTCGGCGTCGGTGGCGTCGGTTCCTGGGCGGCGGAAGCCATGGCCCGTTGTGGTGTCGGCGAAATTTCGCTGTTCGACCTCGACGATGTCTGTGTCAGCAACGCCAATCGGCAGTTGCACGCGCTGGACAGCACCGTCGGCAAGCCCAAGGTCGAAGTGATGGCCGAGCGGTTGCGCGGGATCAACCCGGATTGCACCGTGTACGCTGTGGCGGATTTCGTGACCCGCGAGACCATGGCCGAGTACATCACGCCGAACATCGATTGCGTGATTGACTGCATCGACGCCGTCAACGCCAAGGCTGCGCTGATCGCCTGGTGCAAGCGCCGCAAGATCCAGATCATCACCACCGGCGGCGCGGGCGGGCAGATTGATCCGACGCTGATTCAGGTCTGCGATCTGAACCGTACGTTCAACGATCCGCTGGCCTCGAAAGTACGATCGACCTTGCGCCGCGACTACGGCTTCTCACGCACCGTAACCCGTCATTACAGCGTGCCGTGTGTGTTCTCCACCGAACAACTGCGCTATCCGAAACCGGACGGCAGCATCTGTTTGCAGAAGAGTTTTGTCGGCGATGGCGTGAAACTGGACTGCGCGGGAGGGTTTGGCGCGGTGATGATGGTCACGGCGACGTTCGGCATGGTCGCGGCGACCAAGGCTGTGGACAAGATTGTGGCGGGTGTTCGGCGTCCGGCTGACCGAGTGAAACCTCAGGTTTGATCGGTGGAGTTGATGACCTCATCGCTGGCAAGCCAGCTCCCACAGGTATTTGGCAGGTTCACTACATTTGTGAACACCATGGACCCTGTGGGAGCTGGCTTGCCAGCGATAGCGATCAACCTGCCAACTCATTCATCCGCTGGAGCACGGCATTCAGGCCATTGCTGCGCGACGGCGACAACTGGCGCGAAAGGCCGAGTTGATTGAACCAGTCCGGCAAATCAACTTCCTGCAATTCATCAGCGCTCAGTCCATTGACCCGCAACAACAGCAACGCCACCAACCCGCGAATCATCCGCGCATCGCTGCTCGCCGCGAACTGCCAGTGACCATCACGCAATTCCCCAACCAGCCACACCTGACTTTCACACCCATGCACCCGGTTGGCTTCGCACTTGTCCGAGTCATTCAACGGCGCCAGACGATCACCAAACTGCATCAGCAACCGCGCCCGCTGTTCCCAGCCTGCGGCATTCTGAAAGGTGTGCAGCGCTTCGGCGGCTTCAGCCGGCAATTTCATCGCAACAACTCCAGTGCCTGATCCAGCGCTTCAAAAAACCGCTCCAGATCTTCGGAATCGTTGTACAGCGCCAGCGACACCCGAATCGCCCCGGCCAGTTCGAAGCTTTTCAGCAACGGCATGGCGCAGTGATGCCCGGCGCGCACGGCGATGCCTTGCTCGGTCAGCAGATGCGCCAGGTCGGCGTTGTGCACACCCTCGACAACAAAACTCGCCAGCGCCAGTTGCGGCTTGCCCAGCAGGCGAATGCCATTGCGGGCGGCGAGGCCGCGCAGCAGGTAATCATGTAGCGCGGCTTCGTGAGCAGACACCGCGTCCTGATCAAGCCCGGCGAGATAATCAAGGGTCGCGCCGAGGCCGATCACACTGGCAATCGGCGGCGTGCCTGCCTCGAAACCCAGCGGGGCAGGGCGAAAGCGTGAGTCGTGGTAGTTGGCTTCCAGCACCATCTCACCGCCAAACTGCCACGGCTTCAGCTGTCCGAGCGCGGCATTGCGGCCGAACAGCACGCCGAGGCCATCGGGGCCGTACAGTTTGTGGCTGGAAAACACATAAAAATCGCAGCCCAGCGCCTGCACGTCATGCCGACCGTGCACCACGCCTTGGGCGCCATCGACCACGGTCAGCGCGTTCTGCGCCTTGGCCATGCCAAGCAGTGCAGGCAGTGGTTGCCAGGCGCCGAGCACGTTGGACAACTGGCTGACCGCCAGCAAACGCGTGCGCGGGCCGATCAGATGGACAGCGGCGCCGAGGTCGATCACACCTTCGTCATCCAGCGGCAGGATCACCAGTTTCAGTTGGCGACGTTGCGCCAGTTGCTGCCACGGCAGCAGGTTGGCGTGATGCTCCAGGGCGCTGATGACAATTTCATCGCCCGGATGGAAAAGATGTTCCAGGCCATACGCCAGGAGATTCAGCGCACTGGTGGCGCCGTGGGTGAAGATGATTTGCCCGCTGTCACCGGCGTTCAGCCACTGGGCAACCTTGAGCCGACTGTCTTCGAACGCTTGCGTGGCGTGGGCGCCGGGCAAATGTTGCGCACGATGCACATTGGCCGCGCCGTTGGCGTAGTAATGCGCCAGCGCGTCGAGCAGGGCCTGGGGTTTTTGCGTGGTGGCGGCGTTGTCCAGATAGGTCTGGTCTTGCCGTTGCAGGGCGGCGATGGCCGGGAAATCGGCACGCCAGGGAGAGGGAATCATCACGGTTTATAGCCCTGGTGAAATGGGCGGGATGTACGCCAAATCCTGTAGGAGTGAGCCTGCTCGCGATGGCGTCCGTGAGGGCGCTAAAAGCATCGCGAGCAGGCTCACTCCTACAATGGATTATCCAAGCACTCAGTTGTGAGCGTGCAGCGCTTCGTTCAGTTCGATCGCCGATTTGTGGGTTTTGCATTCCACGGCACCGGTTTCCGAATTGCGACGGAACAGCAGGTCAGTCTGACCGGCTAGCTCACGCGCTTTCACAACTTTGACCAGATTGTTGTTCTCGTCCAGCAGCGCCACCTTGGTGCCGGCGGTCACGTACAGGCCAGACTCGACGGTGTTGCGGTCGCCCAGCGGAATACCGATACCGGCGTTGGCGCCGATCAGGCAGCCTTCGCCGACCTTGATCACGATGTTGCCGCCGCCCGACAGGGTGCCCATGGTCGAGCAACCGCCGCCCAGGTCCGAACCCTTGCCGACGAAAACGCCAGCCGATACGCGGCCTTCGATCATGCCCGGGCCTTCGGTGCCGGCGTTGAAGTTGATGAAACCTTCGTGCATCACGGTGGTGCCTTCGCCCACGTACGCGCCCAGACGCAGACGCGCGGCGTCAGCGATACGCACACCAGCAGGGACAACGTAATCAGTCATTTTCGGGAACTTGTCCACCGAGAACACTTCCAGCAGCTCGCCACGCAGACGGGCTTCGAGTTGCAGCTCTGCCAGTTCGCTCAGGTCGATCGCACCCTGGCTGGTCCACGCTACGTTCGGCAGCAGCGGGAAGATCCCGGCCAGGCTCACGCCGTGCGGCTTGACCAGGCGATGGGACAGCAGGTGCAGCTTCAGGTACGCCTCAGGCGTGGAAGTCAGTTGTGCGTCTTCGGCCAGCAGCGTGGCGACCAGCGGCTTGTGGCTCTCGGCCAGGCGGGTCAGCAATTTGCCTTGAACGGCGTCGATGCCTTTCACGGCTTCAGCCAGTTGCGCAGCCTGTGCGGTGGTGAAGGTGATGGCCTGGTTGCCTTCGGTGTAGCCGAGGATCGGCGCAACGGCGGCGACCAGTTCGGCCGACGGGTTGAGCAGTGGCTGTGCGTAGAACACTTCGAGCCAGGCGCCTTGACGGTTTTGCGTGCCGACACCGAAGGCGATGCTGAACAGGGAGTTGGACATGTGAATACCTCTACAAAGAGTGACGGGCTGCTTACTTCAGAGCGGCCGCGTAGATATCTGGCTTGAAGCCAATCAGGGTTCGGTCACCGAGATCGAGCACCGGGCGCTTGATCATCGAGGGTTGAGCGAGCATCAGTTCGATGGCTTTCGCTTGGTCGAGATCGGCTTTGCGTTCGTCGTCGAGTTTGCGAAAGGTCGTGCCTGCACGGTTCAACACCGTTTGCCAGCCGTGCTCGTCACACCATTGAGTCAGGTGTTGACGGTCGATACCGGCGGTTTTGTAATCGTGAAAGTCGTAGCTGACAGCGTGTTCATCGAGCCAGGTGCGCGCCTTTTTCATGGTGTCGCAGGCTTTGATGCCGAAAAGGTGCAACGTTTTACTTGAAACCGTCAAGGAATCGCCCCCTTTACAGGTGCTGGAGAAAAATGGTGTCGGATTATGCCATGACCAAACGGTTTCGCGGCGCCTGAGGTCGATTTCCCACCGCAAAACCCTGTAGGAGTGAGCCTGCTCGCGATGGCGATTTACCTGCCAATCGCATTGTTGAATGTTAAACCGTTATCGCGAGCAGGCTCACTCCTAGAAGGGGGGTTGTGGCAGGGCTGCGACATAGGTGCAACGGTCAGGCACAGCCTAAGCGGCTAATATGGCAGTTCAACGCTGTCGATTGTCTGAGATTTCCGCTTTATGCAAACTGCCTACACCGTCCTGATCCTGCTGATGCTGGTCAGCGTCTCCCGTCTGGTCGGACGGGTCATCCCGCTGCCGCTGCCTTTGGTCCAGATCGCCGCCGGTGCCTTGCTGGCCTGGCCGACGCTGGGTCTGCATGTCGCCCTTGATCCCGAACTTTTCCTGTTTCTGTTCTTGCCGCCGCTGCTGTTTTCCGACGGTTGGCGCATGCCCAAACGTGAACTCTGGCATTTGCGCGGACCGATTCTGACGCTCGCGGTCGGGCTGGTGCTGTTTACGGTGGTGGGCGCCGGGTACTTCATCCATTGGCTGCTGCCGACAATTCCACTGCCAGTGGCTTTCGCGTTGGCCGCTGTGCTGTCGCCAACGGACGCTGTTGCGGTGTCGGCCATCTCGCAAAACCGTTTGCCCACGCCGTTGATGCATATGTTGCAAGGCGAGGCGTTGATGAACGACGCGTCCGGTCTGGTGACGTTCAAGTTTGCCTTGGCTGCCGCCGTGACGGGCGTTTTCTCGCTGACCAACGCCAGCCTGACCTTTGTGGTCGTGGCACTTGGAGGCTTGGCGGTCGGCGTCGCGTTGAGCTGGCTGGTCGGGCGATTGCGGGCATGGATGATCGCCCGAGGCTGGGATGACCCGGCGACTCACGTGGTGTTCATGCTGTTGTTGCCGTTTGCCGCCTATGTACTGGCCGAGCGTCTCGGTGTATCGGGCATCCTGTCGGCGGTCGCGGCGGGAATGATGCAGAGCTGGCTCGATCTGTTGCCGCGCCAGACCAGCACGCGACTGCTTAACCGGAGCGTCTGGTCGCTGCTGGAGTTTGCTTTCAACGGTTTGATTTTTCTGCTGCTGGGTCTGCAACTGCCGGACATCATCAAAGCCGTGGTCAGCCATGAGCCGACGCTGTGGCCAACGCTGCTGTATCGCTGCCTAGATGTGCTGGCGATTTTCCTCGCGTTAGTGCTGCTGCGATTTATCTGGGTGCAAAGCATCTGGCGTTTGTCAGTGCTGTTGCGACGATTGCGCGGCAAGGGAGATCTGACGCAAGTCCCGACCGCCCGCTCCTGCTGGCTGCTGACAGTCGGCGGTGTACGCGGCGCGGTAACGCTGGCGGGTGTGATGTCGGTGCCGATGTTGATGGGGAGTGAGGCATTTCCCGAGCGTGACCTGCTGATTTTCATTGCCGCCGGAGTGATTCTGCTGTCACTGGTCTCGGCATGTATCGCCTTGCCATTGCTGTTGCGCGGCATCGAAAAAAGCCCTGACGATAAACGCCGTCAGGAAGTCCGCGACGCCTGGCGCAAGACCGCCGAAGCGGCGATCCATGCGCTGGAAACCGAAGAGGTCGGCCCGCAGGATGCCGCGCAAGCGGCGCTGTCGGCAGAATTGAAGGCGCGGATCATGTCCGAGTACCGCCATCAACTCGACGTCTTCAACGATTCCGCCGAAGCCCAGGCGCTGGCGTTCCAGATGGATCTGCTGGAACGCCGTTTACGCTTGAAGGCGCTGCGCGCGCAACGCCTGGAGCTGTACAGCCTCAGCCGTCAACATGAGATTGGTGATGACGTGCTCAGGGAAGTATTGGCTGACCTTGACCTGAGTGAAGCGAATCTGGGGCAGGTCAAGTAGGCAGTTGCCAGTAGTCAAGGGCGGGATAAGCTTGTCTGGCGAAGAGTTTGTCCCCTTCGCTGAGGGTCATGTTGTCGCCGATATCCCATTTCTTGTAGGTGAGAAATTCGGGAGTCGGGTAATGCATGATCGAGTGTCTGTCGTAGCTGCCGAGGAATGCCGACTGCCTGGAGTCAAGGTTGAAGAAGTTGTGATCAACCTGGGCTTTGCTCCAGCCATGGTTCTGTTTGAAAAAGTCATAGGCGGCGGGTTTATCCCAAGGGATGTTAGCGTCGGGATGCAGATGCGCATGATGAAATCCCAGCGCATGGCCGAATTCATGCAGGATCGTTTGCTCAAAAAAACGATCATCAGGGCTTTTGCCTATCACCAGGGTGGGCTCGTCCGGATCCTCTTGCAGGGCCCACGTGCCAATGGCCGAGTAACTGTCGTTGCCTTCCACTGCAATGCGTATCTGGCCGTCGCCGTCATCGACCAGTTCGAGCGCCAGGCTGATAAAGGGCTCCCATCGCCTGAGGCAGAATTCTATCCTTACCCTTAGATTGGCCGGTACGTCCTCTTTGAACGAGAAGGTCACCGTACTGGCGTTTTCCCAGAAGCTGTTTGAGTAAGCGACTGAACGCCTGTGGCGCGTTTGCGGAGGGAGGTTCTGTCGGGCTTGTTCCTGGCGAGTGCCGGGCTCCAGCATTCTCACAAAATGACAGGTGTGCATGGTCAATATCCTTATTGATTGTGAACGTCGTGCCTTGATCCGTAAGGCGTCGCGTTTGGAAAAGGGAAGGTAATAGGCTTTGTACTTTTTTGGCTGGTCGAAGTTGTAACTTGATACTGATAACAAATCCCCGTCTGCGTGAAACAGCGAGCAGGGTATTCCCGCACGGCATTGCACCGTGCGGGATGTAAGTTTTACGAGCGATGACGGGTAATGAAGTTTCGAATGCGTTCGGCGGCTTCAACGCATTCCGCCAGTGGCGCAACCAACGCCATCCGCACTCGACCCGCCCCCGGATTGACGCCATCCACGTCACGAGACAAATAGGAGCCGGGCACGACAGTCACATGTTCTTCGGCAAACAGATCCCGGCAAAACGCCGCATCGTCGCCTTGCACATTCGGCCACAAGTAGAAGCTGCCATCCGGACGTTGTACGTCCATCACCGGGCTGAGAATCTCCAGCACCGCGTCGAACTTCTCGCGATACAACGCACGGTTGGCGCGTACATGCACTTCATCATTCCACGCAGCGACGCTGGCCAGTTGCGTTTGTACCGGCATCGCACAACCGTGGTAGGTGCGATACAGCAGGAAACCCTTGAGGATGTCGGCGTCGCCGGCGACGAAACCGGAGCGCAGGCCCGGCAGGTTGGAACGCTTGGACAAGCTGTGGAACACCACACAGCGTTTGAAGTCCTTGCGGCCCAGTTCGACGCAGGCTGTGAGCAGGCCCGGCGGCGGGGTCTGTTCGTCGAAGTACAGTTCGCTGTAGCACTCGTCGGCGGCGATGACGAAGTCGTATTCGTCGGCCAGGGCGATGAGCTTTTTCAGGGTCTCGACCGGGATCAGTGCGCCGGTCGGGTTGCCCGGCGAGCACAGAAACAGGATCTGGCAGCGCTTCCAGATATCCGGCGACACCGCGTCAAAGTCAGGATTGAAGCCGTTTTCATCAAGGCATGGCAGGTAATGCGGCTTGGCTCCGGCGAGAAACGCGGCGCCTTCGTAGATCTGATAGAACGGGTTGGGGCTGACCACCAGTGCGTCGTCGCCACGGTTGACCACGGTCTGGGTAAACGCGAACAACGCTTCGCGGGTACCGTTGACCGGCAGCACGTTACGCGCCGGATCGATCCAGCCGGTTGGCACGCCAAAGCGGCGTTCGCACCAGCCAGCGATGGCTTCGCGCAGGGCGGGAATACCGAGGGTGGTCGGGTACACGGCCATCTGATCCAGACTGTTCGCCAGCGCCTCGGCGACGAAGCTTGGCGAACGGTGTTTCGGCTCACCGATCGACAGCGCGATCGGACGCTTGTCCGGGTTTGGCGTCACGCTGCCGAGCAGGGCGCGGAGCTTCTCGAACGGGTAGGGCTGGAGCTGGTTCAGAGCGTTGTTCATGGGGGCCTCGTTCAATGTGGGAGCGAGCAAGCCTGCTCCCACAGGGGGGAAGTTGTTGGATCAGATACTGATGCGCGAAAGCTTGATATCGGGTTCCTGATTGACGCTCAACTGTTCAACGATCGCATCCTGCAAGCGACTGCACAGCAAGGGGTCGGATAACGGCTGGTTGTGGGCATCAGTGATGAAGAACACGTCCTCTACCCGTTCGCCCAATGTCGCAATCTTGGCGTTCTGCAGCGACAGGTCGAACTCGAGGAAGATCCCGCCGATCCGCGCCAGCAACCCCGGGCGATCCGGCGCGGTGAGTTCCAGCACAGTCACCGGTCGCTGAGCGTCGTTGTGGATCGTCACCTGCGGTGCGAAGGCAAAGTGCTTCAGCTGGCGCGGTACCCGGCGCTGAATGATCGTCGGGTAGTCGTCCGGGTTGCGCAGGGCTTCGGTCAGGCCCTCGCGAATCTGCTTGATCCGTGCCGGGTTGTCGCCGATGGATTCGCCGTCGTTGTCGAGCACGATGTAGGTGTCGAGGGTGAATTGGCTGCTTGAGGTAATGACCCGGGCATCGTGAATGTTCAGGTTGAGCTGATCCATTGCGGCCACGGTTACGGCGAAGAAGTCGTGTTGATCCGGTGCGTAAATGAAGATCTGCGTGCCGCCCTCGAACTCGCGCTGGGTGGTTTCCTTGATCAGCACCAGCGGCCCGCCATCGGCCGGCTGCTGGAGGATCGCGTCGCTGTGCCAGGCCACATCGCCAGCGGTGTGGCGCAGGAAATAGTCATCGCCCAGTTGCGCCCACAATTGTTCGACATCGTCCGGGTCGGTGCCGCCGCGCACCAGAATGTCCAGCGCCGCGCTCTGGGTCTGGCGAATCTGCTCTTCGCGATCCACCGGGTTCTCCAGGCCACGGCGCAGGGCACGCTTGGTCTCGGTGTAGAGCTGGCGCAACAGGCTGGCACGCCACGAGTTCCACAGCGTCGGGTTGGTTGCGTTGATGTCGGCCACGGTCAGCACGTACAGGTAGTCGAGGCGGGTTTCGTCGCCGACGGCTTGTGCGAAGTCATGAATCACCTGCGGGTCGGACAAGTCCTTGCGCTGCGCGGTGGTCGACATCACCAGATGGTTTTGCACCAGCCAGACGATCAAGCGGCTGTCCCACACCGGTAATTGATGGCGCTGGCAGAACGCTTCGGCATCGACGGCGCCGATCTCCGAGTGATCGCCATGCCGGCCTTTGCCGATGTCGTGATACAGGCCGGCCATGTAGATCAGCTCGGGCTTGGGCAGTTTGGCCATGAGCTTGGCGGCCAGCGGGAATTTTTCCGAGACCTGGGTGTACTGAAGCTTACGCAGGTGCTTGATCAGGTTCAGCGTGTGCGCATCGACCGTATAGATGTGGAACAGGTCGTGCTGCATCTGCCCGACAATGAAACCGAACTCCGGCAAATAACGCCCGAGAATGCCGTAACGATTCATCCGGCGCAGGTTGCGGTGGATGCCGATCTTGCACTTGAAAAGCTCGATGAACAGGCTGGTGTTGCGGATGTCGTTGCGGAAATTGTCGTCGATCAGATGACGGTTTTCGCGCAGCAGGCGAATGGTGTCGGCGCGCACCCCTTTGATTTCCGGCTGCTGCGCCATCAGCACGAAGATCTCGAGCATGGCGAACGGCGTGCGGCGGAACACGTTGTCGTTACGCGCCTCGATATAGCCATCGTGCAACTGGAAGCGCGAGTTGATTGGCTGCGGCGGCGCTTCGTCCTCAGGGGCGAGGATGACTTCTTCGAAGTGCTGGATGATCAGGTCGCTTAGCTGGGCGATGCTCATCACCACGCGGAAATACTGTTGCATGAAGTTTTCGACAGCCTGTTTGGCGTCGTCACCTTCGAAGCCGAGCAGGCCGGCGATGGTGCGTTGATGATCGAACAGCAGGCGGTCTTCCGAGCGACCGGCAAGCATGTGCAGGGCGTAGCGGACTTTCCAGAGGAATTCCTGAGAGGAGGCGAGAAGGGCGTTTTCGCTCTCGACCAGGAAGCCTTCGCCAGCGAGGGCGCGCAGGTTCAGGGTGCCGTACTGGCGACGGGCAACCCATAGAATCGTCTGGATATCCCGTAGGCCGCCGGGCGAGCCTTTGACGTTGGGTTCCAGGTTGTATTCGGTGTCGTTGTACTTGTGGTGGCGAGCCTTCTGTTCGGCACGTTTGGCCAGGAAGAACTCCTTGGCCGGCCACATGTGTGCGGTGCTGGTGACGTCGAGCATGCGTTGGCGCAGGCGCTCGGGACCGCAGATGGTGCGGCTTTCCATGAGGTTGGTGACGACTGTCAGGTCGGCGCGGGCCTCTTCGGCGCATTCGTCGACCGAGCGCACGCTCTGGCCGACTTCCAGGCCGATATCCCACAGCAGCGTCAGAAAACGCTCGATGGAATCGCGGAAAACTTCGTGATCGGCGCTGTCCAGCAGGATCAGCAAGTCGATGTCGGAATAGGGGTGTAACTCACCACGGCCATAGCCGCCGACCGCAACCAGCGCGATGTCGGCGTCTTCACTCCAGTTGAACTGCTCCCAGGCCTTTTGCAGGATGTTATCGACGAACCAGGCACGGTCCTCGATCAGCCGACGGATATCACGGCCGTTGCGAAAACGTGCGTCGAGCACTTCGCGGGCCTGGCGGATCGCCTTCTTGAATGCGGCGATAGGGCTCGCTTTCAGGGCCAGTTCAGCCTGGAACTGGCCGCGGTCGAAGAGTTCGGGATCCACCTGCGGCATCGATTGGCTTTCCTTCTATAAGGCTGGGAGCGTTCTGGGGGTCAGGCCGACATGCGCGGGATGGTGTCGTCGGCGCGCAGGGTGAAGATCTCGTAGCCGGTGTCAGTGACCAGCAGGGTGTGTTCCCACTGCGCCGAAAGCTTGCGGTCCTTGGTGATCGCAGTCCAGCCGTCGCCCAATACCTTGGTGTCGGCCTTGCCCTGGTTGATCATCGGCTCGATGGTGAAGGTCATGCCGGCCTTGAGTTCCATGCCGGTGCCGGCGCGGCCGTAGTGCAGGATCTGCGGCTCTTCGTGGAACACCTTGCCGATGCCGTGGCCGCAGAACTCGCGAACCACCGAGAAACCGTTCTTCTCGGCGTGTTTCTGGATGACTTCACCGATGTCACCCAGGCGGCAGCCGGGTTTGACGATTTCGATGGCCTTGTACATGCATTCCTGAGTGATCTGCGACAGACGCTCGGCCCAGACTGGCACGGTGCCGACGTGGAACATGCGGCTGGTATCGCCGTGGTAACCGTCCTTGATCACGGTGACGTCGATGTTCAGCGTGTCGCCGTTTTTCAGCGGCTTGTCATTCGGGATGCCGTGGCAGACCACATGGTTGATCGAGGTGCAGATCGACTTTGGGTAGCCTTTGTAGTTGAGCGGGGCAGGGATGGCTTGCTGCACGTTGACGATGTAGTCGTGGCAGATCTGGTTCAGCTCATCGGTGGTAATGCCCGGTTTGACATGTTCGGCAATCATTTCCAGCACATCGGCGGCCAGTTTGCCGGCGACACGCATGCCAGCGATGTCCTCGGGGGTTTTGAGGTTGACGGTCATACAGGCTCTCTCTGCGCTCGGCGGCGCTTGCTGATACGGATAGGGTGGCAGCTGTGCGTTTTGCGACCCTGAAAAACGCGATTCTACCAGACGGAAGGAGCAAATCCGCGCCTGCGTGTATCGCTTGTCTCTATACAATGGTGCGCCCAGGGCCGATTCCAAGGGGGCCGAGCCCATGTCCTTGGTGCGATTGCAGATTTCGGGTTCCGTTTCTGCCTTCCCTGTGATATAAAATGCGCCGCTTTCCGGGGATACCCCGAAAGGCTTAAATCCACACACGTGTCGACACGATGACCTGGGTGCTTTTGGCTTTATGCCACTGGTTGGTCATTGGGATACGTGGAGGCCAAACCCGACTTATTAAGGAACTATCATGTCCCAAGTCAATATGCGCGATATGCTGAAGGCCGGTGTGCACTTCGGTCACCAAACCCGTTACTGGAATCCGAAAATGGGTAAGTACATTTTCGGCGCGCGTAACAAGATTCACATCATCAACCTTGAAAAAACCCTGCCAATGTTCAACGAAGCTCTGACTTTCGTAGAGCGTCTGGCCCAGGGCAAAAACAAGATTCTGTTCGTCGGCACCAAGCGTTCCGCTGGCAAGATCGTTGCTGAAGAAGCAGCACGTTGCGGTTCGCCGTACGTCGATCACCGCTGGTTGGGCGGCATGCTGACCAACTTCAAAACCATTCGTGCTTCCATCAAGCGTCTGCGTGACCTTGAAGTTCAGGCCGAAGACGGTACTTTCGCCAAGCTGACCAAGAAAGAAGCGCTGATGCGCTCCCGTGATCTTGAGAAGCTGGATCGCTCCCTGGGCGGCATCAAGGACATGGGCGGTCTGCCAGACGCACTGTTCGTGATCGACGTTGACCACGAGCGCATCGCGATCACCGAAGCCAACAAGCTGGGCATCCCGGTAATCGGCGTTGTCGATACCAACAGCAGCCCGGAAGGCGTTGACTACATCATCCCAGGCAACGATGACGCAATCCGCGCTATCCAGCTGTACATGGGTTCGATGGCTGACGCAGTTATCCGTGGTCGCAACAATGTTGGCGGCGGCACTGTAGAATTCGCAGCTGAAGAAACTCAGGCTGCAGCTGAGTAATTAACGCCCTGGCGTTGACTCAGTAAGCAAAAAGGGGGCCTGGCCCCCTTTTTGCCACCTCGAAAACCGTTGTCGGCGCCCACGTGTGGCAGCGCTCACCCTGCACCTGTAACGTGCAGCGGCTACAACGGTGGTTCGGGAAGAATTGAACGCCCGTTCGATCGGGTGGAATGGTTGAAAACCTATCCAAGAGGAATTTGAAAATGGCAGCAATTACTGCAGCGTTGGTTAAAGAACTGCGCGAGCGTACCGGCGAAGGCATGATGGACTGCAAGAAAGCCCTGGAAAAGGCTGACGGCGACATCGAAAAAGCCATTGATGATATGCGTGCTTCGGGCGCGATCAAAGCTGCGAAAAAGGCTGGCAACGTTGCCGCTGAAGGCGCAATCGCAATCAAGGACGACGGTAAAGCTGCCGTTATCCTGGAAGTGAACTCGCAGACCGACTTCCTGGCTCTGCAAGACGACTTCAAAAACTTTGTTGCTGCCAGCGTTGAAAAAGCCTTCGCTGACAAGCTGACCGACGCTGCTCCGCTGATCGCTGCTCAAGAAGCCGCTCGCGAAGCACTGGTTGCCAAAGTAGGCGAGAACGTGAACATCCGTCGTCTGACCCGTATTGAAGGTGACGTTGTAGGTTCGTACCTGCACGGCAACAAGATCGGTGTGGTTGTGGCTCTGAAAGGCGGTGACGTCGAGCTGGCCAAAGACATCGCGATGCACGTAGCTGCAAGCAACCCTGAGTTCCTGCTGCCTTCGCAAGTTTCCGATGAAGCGATCGAGCGTGAAAAAGCTGTGTTCCTGCAGCTGAACGAAGAAAAAATCAAAGGCAAGCCAGAAAACATTGTTGAGAACATGGTCAAAGGCCGTATCAGCAAGTTCCTGGCAGAAGCGAGCCTGGTTGAGCAGGCGTTCGTCAAGAACCCTGAAATCAAGGTTGGCGAGCTGGCCAAGAAAGGCGGCGCAGAAATCGTTTCCTTCACTTACTACAAAGTAGGTGATGGCATCGAGAAGCCGGTCGACAACTTCGCTGAAGAAGTTGCTGCCCAGCTGGCTGCCGCCAAGCAATAAGACGGTTTTCAACTGTCGCCCGAAAGAGGCTGCCCGCTCACGCGCGCAGCCTCTTTTCAGATGGGGTTATCAATTTTTAATTGGTTTCCACTTGGAACTGACTTACAAAGCCATGTTCCGATGGCGCTGAAGCAGCGCCAAGCTAGAGTGAACGCCAGCTGTAAACAGCTCGCAAAGAATTTTTAAATACGCCGCAGGAGAGATTCGCAATGGCTCAGCAGGGCAGTGGTTATCAGGCTCGCTATAAACGCATTCTACTCAAGCTTAGCGGCGAGGCCCTGATGGGCTCGGAAGAGTTCGGGATCGATCCAAAAGTGCTGGATCGGATGGCGCTGGAAGTCGGCCAGCTGGTCGGCATCGGCGTACAGGTCGGTCTGGTGATCGGCGGTGGCAACCTGTTCCGCGGTGAAGCGCTGAGCAAAGCCGGTATGGATCGGGTTACAGGCGACCACATGGGCATGCTGGCCACTGTGATGAACGCCCTGGCCATGCGCGATGCGTTGGAGCGTGCCAATATCTCGGCCATCGTGATGTCGGCCATTTCCATGGTTGGCGTGACCGATCATTATGATCGCCGCAAAGCCATGCGCCACCTGAACTCCAAGGACGTCGTGATCTTCGCGGCCGGTACCGGCAATCCGTTCTTTACCACGGATTCGGCAGCCTGCCTGCGTGCAATCGAAATCGATGCCGACGTCGTTCTGAAGGCGACCAAGGTCGATGGCGTCTACACCGCAGACCCGTTCAAAGACCCGCATGCCGAGAAGTTCGATCATCTGACTTATGATGAAGTCCTGGATCGCAAGCTGGGTGTAATGGACCTGACGGCTATTTGCCTGTGCCGCGACCACAAAATGCCGCTGCGCGTATTCAACATGAACAAGCCCGGCGCCCTGCTGAACATCGTGCATGGCGGCGCTGAAGGCACTCTGATCGAGGAAGTCCAACAATGATCAACGAAATCAAGAAAGACGCTAAAGAGCGCATGACGAAGTCGGTTGAGTCCCTGGCTCACAACTTCGGCCGCATCCGTACCGGTCAAGCGCACCCAAGCATTCTGGAAGGCGTGATGGTGCCGTACTACGGCTCTGACACCCCGATCAAGCAAGTCGCCAACATCACCGTCAAAGACGCGCGTACCCTGCAAGTTGTCGCGTTCGAGCGCAACATGCTCGGTGCTGTGGACAAGGCGATCGGCAGTGCAGGCCTGAACCTGAACCCGACCAACCTGGGTGAACTGCTGCTGATCAGCATGCCGGCCCTGACCGAAGAAACCCGTCGCGGTTTCACCAAGCAGGCGCGTGATGTGGCTGAAGACGCCCGTGTTGCCGTGCGCAACATTCGTCGTGATGCCAACAGCTCGCTGAAGGACCTGGTCAAGGAAAAAGAGATCAGCGAAGACGAAGAGCGTCGCGCCACTGGCGAGATCGACGATCTGACCAAGAAATTCGTGGCTGAAATCGACGCGAAGCTGGCAGAGAAAGAAAAAGACCTGATGGCCGTATAAGGGTCGAGCTTTAAATGGACAAGACCAAGCAGACTGCGCCGTCCGCGGTGCCGCGCCATGTCGCGATCATCATGGATGGCAACAATCGCTGGGCGAAAAAACGCTTTATGCCAGGTGTCGCCGGGCATAAAGCGGGCGTGGATGCTGTGCGGGCCGTTATTGAGGTGTGCGCTGAAGCCAAGGTCGAAGTGTTGACCCTGTTCGCTTTTTCCAGTGAAAACTGGCAGCGCCCGGCCGATGAAGTCAGTGCCTTGATGGATCTGTTCTTCAAGGCCTTGCGTCGTGAAGCCAAGCGTCTCAATGACAACAACATCAGCCTGCGCATCATTGGCGATCGTTCGCGCTTTCATCCGGAGCTTCAAACCGCGATGCGCGAAGCCGAGGCCATGACTGCGGGTGCCAACCGCTTCATCCTGCAGATTGCCGCCAACTATGGTGGTCAGTGGGATATCGCGCAAGCTGCGCAGCGTCTGGCCCGTGAAGTCCAGGCCGGGCATCTGCGTCCGGAAGACATCACCCCTGATCTGTTGCAAACCTGTCTGGCGACCGGCGATCTGCCGTTGCCGGACCTGTGCATTCGCACGGGTGGCGAGCACCGCATCAGTAACTTCCTGCTGTGGCAACTGGCTTACGCCGAGTTGTACTTCTCCGACCTGTTCTGGCCGGACTTCAAACACGATGCCATGCGCAATGCGCTGGCCGATTTCGCTTCGCGCCAGCGTCGCTTCGGTAAAACGAGCGAGCAGGTCGAAGCTGGAGCCCGGGTTTAATGCTTAAACAACGAATCATCACTGCGCTGATCCTGCTGCCGATTGCCTTGTGCGGGTTTTTCCTGCTCGAAGGTTCCGCTTTTGCGCTGTTCATTGGTCTGGTCGTGAGTCTCGGCGCCTGGGAATGGGCGCGTCTGGCGGGCTTCACCGCACAATCGTTCCGCGTCGGCTTTGCCGCTGTCGTCGCATTGATGCTGTTCGTCATGTATGTGCTACCCGGTCTTGCGCCTTGGGTGCTCGGTGCTTCGGTGTTGTGGTGGGCCGTGGCAACGTTTCTCGTGTTGACATACCCGCGCTCCAGCGAGCATTGGTCCAGTGCGGCCACCAAACTGGTGATCGGCCTGTTGATTCTGCTGCCGGCCTGGCAAGGCCTGGTGCAGATCAAGCAGTACCCGTTGGGCAACTGGCTGATCATGGCGGTGATGGTGCTGGTCTGGGGTGCGGATATCGGCGCCTACTTCTCGGGTCGTGCATTCGGCAAGCGCAAGTTGGCGCCTCAGGTCAGCCCGGGCAAAAGCTGGGAAGGCGTTTATGGTGGCCTGGCGCTGAGCCTGGTGATTACCGCCATTGTCGGGCTGGTGCGCGACTGGACAGTGGCAGAGTTGCTTAAAGGCCTGATTGGCGCGGCACTGATCGTATTTATCTCGGTCGTCGGTGATCTCACCGAAAGCATGTTCAAGCGTCAGTCCGGCATCAAGGACAGCAGCAATTTGCTGCCGGGTCATGGCGGCGTGCTTGATCGCATCGACAGTCTGACGGCGGCTATTCCAGTCTTCGCTGTATTGCTGTGGATGGCTGCACCGTGAGCCGCCCGCAGCAGATTACCGTTCTGGGGGCTACCGGCTCGATCGGCCTGAGCACTCTGGATGTGATTGCTCGCCACCCTGAGCGTTACCAGGTTTTCGCCTTGAGTGGGTTCACTCGTCTGGCTGAGCTGCTGGCCTTGTGCGTACGTCATGTGCCGCAGTTTGCCGTGGTGCCGGAAGTCGCCGCCGCTCGCGGTTTGCAGGACGATTTGCGCGCAGCCGGTTTGCCAACCCGTGTGCTGGTGGGGGAGGAGGGCCTGTGTCAGGTCGCCTCTGCGCCGGAAGTCGATGCGGTCATGGCTGCGATCGTCGGTGCGGCAGGCTTGCGCCCGACACTGGCAGCCGTCGAGGCGGGCAAGAAGATCCTGTTGGCCAATAAAGAGGCGTTGGTGATGTCCGGCGCCTTGTTCATGCAGGCGGTACGCAAGAGCGGTTCGGTGCTGCTGCCGATCGACAGTGAGCACAACGCGATTTTCCAGTGCATGCCACAGGATTTCGCCCGTGGATTAAGCAACGTCGGCGTGCGTCGGATTTTACTCACAGCCTCTGGCGGCCCGTTCCGACAGACGCCCATGAGTGAGTTGGCGCATGTTTCACCTGACCAGGCCTGTGCGCACCCGAACTGGTCCATGGGGCGCAAGATTTCCGTGGATTCGGCGAGCATGATGAATAAAGGTCTCGAGTTGATCGAGGCCTGCTGGTTGTTTGATGCCAAGCCGTCCCAAGTCGAGGTGGTGATCCATCCGCAGAGCGTGATTCACTCGCTGGTCGATTATGTCGATGGTTCGGTGTTGGCGCAGTTGGGCAATCCCGACATGCGTACGCCAATTGCCAATGCACTGGCCTGGCCGGAGCGAATTGATTCCGGCGTGGCGCCGCTGGACCTCTTTGCGATCGCGCGTCTGGACTTCGAAGCGCCGGACGAAGAGCGCTTCCCCTGCCTGCGTCTGGCGCGGCAGGCTGCCGAGGCGGGCGACAGCGCGCCGGCGATGCTCAATGCCGCCAATGAAGTGGCGGTCGCAGCGTTTCTCGACGGACGGGTTCGTTATCTGGAAATCGCGAGTATCATCGAGGAGGTCTTGAGTCTCGAGCCGGTTGTGGCACTCGGCGATCTCGATGCGGTCTTCAAGGCAGACGCCAGGGCGCGAGTCCTGGCGGAACAATGGTTGAAGCGTCACGACCGATAGATTTAGAAACACAATGGCTTCACGCGGCACTGAACGGGATTGCGGAGAAAGTAGATGAGCGCGCTCTATATGATTGCCGGCACCCTGATCGCTTTGGGTGTGCTGGTCACCTTTCACGAATTCGGCCATTTCTGGGTCGCGCGTCGCTGCGGCGTCAAGGTTCTGCGCTTTTCCGTAGGCTTCGGTATGCCGTTGCTGCGTTGGCACGACAAGCAAGGCACCGAGTTCGTCGTCGCTGCCATCCCGTTGGGTGGTTACGTGAAGATGCTCGATGAGCGCGAAGGTGAAGTGCCGGTCGATCAACTCGACCAGTCGTTCAACCGCAAGTCGGTTCGCCAGCGTATCGCCATTGTCGCCGCCGGCCCAATTGCCAACTTCCTTTTGGCCTTGGTGTTCTTCTGGGTGCTGGCCATGCTCGGAAGCGAGCAGGTGCGTCCGGTGATCGGGGCGGTCGAGTCCGGTAGCATTGCGGCCAAGGCTGGTTTGAGCGCAGGCCAGGAAATTGTTGCGATTGATGGCGAGCCGACCTCTGGCTGGGCTGCTGTCAATCTGCAACTGGTTCGTCGACTCGGTGAGAGCGGCTCGTTGCAGTTGCTGGTCCGTGAGCAGGGTTCTACTGCAGATTCGCCGCGCGAACTGGCGCTGGATCACTGGCTCAAGGGTGCTGATGAGCCGGATCCGATCCGTTCTCTGGGTATTCGTCCATGGCGTCCGGCCTTGCCGCCGGTGCTTGCCGAGCTTGATCCGAAGGGCCCGGCTCAGGCGGCTGGCCTGAAAACCGGTGATCGTCTGCTGACGCTTGATGGCCAGGCACTCAATGACTGGCAGCAAGTGGTGGATACCGTTCGTACGCGTCCTGATACCAAAATCATGCTGCGCATCGAGCGTGATGGTGCTCAAATCGACGTCCCGGTGACCTTGGCCGCTCGCGGTGAAAGCAAGTCGCCAAGCGGTTACCTGGGTGCCGGCGTGAAAGCCATCGACTGGCCGCCGGAGATGATTCGCGAGGTCAGTTACGGGCCGTTGGCCGCAATTGGCGAGGGTGCCCGTCGCACTTGGACCATGAGCATTCTGACGCTCGATTCGCTAAAGAAAATGCTCTTCGGCGAGCTCTCGGTAAAAAACTTGAGTGGACCGATAACCATTGCTAAAGTGGCGGGCGCTTCTGCCCAGTCGGGCGTCGCTGATTTCCTGAATTTCCTTGCTTATCTGAGTATTAGCCTGGGGGTTCTGAATTTGCTGCCCATTCCTGTACTGGATGGGGGGCATCTGTTGTTTTATCTGATCGAGTGGGCGCGTGGTCGTCCCTTGTCGGATCGGGTGCAAGGTTGGGGGATACAGATCGGTATCAGTTTGGTGGTCGGGGTGATGTTGCTTGCTCTGGTCAACGATCTGGGTCGACTGTAACGCTTCGCTGAATTGCGAATCTGCCGCATTTTGCGGCAGTTTGTTTATTGCCAGTTGGAATAAGAAAGGACTTCATGAAACGTCTGCTGCTAACTGCGGTTCTCACCGTATTGATGATCGCCGAAGTTCACGCCGAGTCCTTCACTATCTCTGATATTCGCGTCAATGGCCTCCAGCGGGTCTCCGCGGGTAGTGTCTTTGGTGCCTTGCCGTTGAACGTCGGCGAGCAGGCGGATGATCGTCGCCTGGTGGAATCCACTCGTGCGTTGTTCAAAACCGGTTTCTTTCAAGATATCCAGCTGGGTCGCGAAGGCAACGTTCTGGTAATCACGGTTGTCGAGCGTCCATCCGTCGCCAGTATCGAGATCGAGGGTAACAAGGCGATCTCCACTGAAGACTTGATGAAAGGCCTCAAGCAATCCGGTCTGGCCGAAGGCGAGATCTTCCAGCGCGCTACCCTTGAAGGTGTGCGTAACGAACTGCAACGTCAGTACGTTGCACAGGGCCGCTACTCGGCGACCGTCGATACCGAAGTGGTATCGCAGCCGCGTAACCGCGTCGGTCTGAAAGTGAAGATCAACGAAGGCACCGTTGCTGCCATTCAGCACATCAACGTGGTGGGTAACACGGTTTTCCCCGAGGAAGACCTGACCGATCTGTTCGAGCTGAAAACCACCAACTGGCTGTCGTTCTTCAAGAACGATGACAAATATGCCCGTGAAAAACTCTCCGGTGACCTGGAGCGTCTGCGTTCCTACTATCTGGACCGCGGCTATATCAACATGGATATCGCTTCGACCCAGGTGTCCATCACCCCGGACAAGAAGCACGTCTACATCACCGTCAACGTGACCGAGGGCGAGAAGTACACCGTCCGCGACGTCAAGCTCAGCGGTGATCTGAAAGTCCCTGAAGATCAGGTCAAGTCCTTGTTGCTGGTGCAGAAAGGCCAGGTGTTCTCGCGCAAGCTGATGACCACCACCTCCGAACTGATCACCCGCCGTCTGGGTAACGAGGGTTACACCTTCGCCAACGTCAACGGCGTGCCTCAGCCGCACGATGATGACCACACCGTGGACATCCTGTTTGCTGTCGATCCGGGCAAGCGTGCCTACGTCAACCGCATCAACTTCCGTGGCAACACCAAGTCCGAAGACGAAGTGCTGCGTCGTGAAATGCGTCAGATGGAAGGTGGCTGGGCTTCGACCTACCTGATCGACCAGTCCAAGACCCGTCTTGAGCGTCTGGGCTTCTTTAAAGAAGTCAACGTCGAGACTCCGGCTGTTCCGGGTGTCGATGACCAGGTTGATGTGAACTACAGCGTTGAAGAGCAGGCTTCCGGTTCGATCACTGCCAGCGTCGGTTTCGCCCAGAGCGCGGGTCTGATCCTCGGTGGTTCGATTACCCAGAACAACTTCCTCGGTACCGGTAACCGCGTCAGCGTCGGTCTGACCCGAAGCGAATACCAGAGCCGCTACAACTTTGGCTATGTTGACCCGTACTGGACCGCCGATGGCGTGAGCCTGGGTTACAACGCGTTCTATCGCACCACCGACTACAAAGACCTCGACGTCGACGTAGCCAGCTATGCGGTAGACAGCCTGGGTGCCGGCGTGAACGTGGGCTACCCGATCAGCGAGACTTCGCGTCTGACCTTCGGTCTGTCCGCGCAGCAAGACAAGATCAAGACCGGTAAATACACCGTTGACGAGATTTTTGACTTCGTTAACAAGGAAGGCGACAACTACCTGAACTTCAAGGCGTCGGCCGGCTGGTCCGAGTCGACCCTGAACAAAGGCGTACTGCCAACCCGTGGTCGTTCCCAGAGCCTGACCCTGGAAACCACCATTCCGGGCAGCGACCTGTCGTTCTACAAGCTTGATTACCGCGGTCAGCTGTTCCAGCCGATCAGCGAAAACTACACCCTGCGTCTGCATACCGAGCTGGGTTATGGCGACGGTTATGGTTCGACTGACGGCTTGCCGTTCTATGAAAACTACTATGCTGGTGGTTTCAACTCGGTACGTGGCTTCAAGGACAGTACGCTGGGTCCACGCAGTACCCCTAGCCGTGGCAACAACCCGGGTACTTCGAGAGACCCGGACCAGGACCCGCTGCCGTTCGGTGGCAACGTCCTGATTCAGGGCGGCGTGGAAGTTCTGTTCCCGCTGCCGTTCGTCAAGGATCAACGCTCCCTGCGTACGTCGGTATTCTGGGATGTGGGTAACGTATTCGATTCGCAGTGCAAGGACACCACCAACGCCAATGGCTCGTCGTCGAACACCAAGTGCAACGACATCAGCCTGAGCAACATGGCCAGTTCCGTCGGTGTTGGTGTGACATGGGTCACCGCACTGGGTCCTCTGAGCTTCGCGTTGGCCATGCCGATCAAGAAACCGGATGAAGCTGAAACTCAAGTGTTCCAATTCTCCCTCGGCCAGACGTTCTAAGCGTCTGACCCAAGATAACGACAATGGATTTTGTAGGAGTGCATCGTGCGTAAGTTGACTCAATTGGTTCTCCTGGCCTCCTTGATGGTGGCAGGCCCGGCATTTGCCGACATGAAAATTGCCGTTCTGAACTATCAGATGGCCCTGCTCGAATCCGATGCGGCGAAGAAGTACGCCGTGGATGCCGAGAAAAAGTTCGGTCCTCAACTGACCAAACTGAAGACTCTGGAAAGCAGTGCCAAGGGTATTCAGGATCGTCTGATGGCTGGTGGCGACAAGATGCAGCAAGGCGAGCGTGAGCGTCTGGAGCTGGAATTCAAGCAAAAGGCCCGTGACTTCCAGTTCCAGTCCAAGGAGCTGAACGAAGCCAAAGCCGTTGCCGACCGCGAAATGCTCAAGCAACTGAAGCCGAAACTGGATAGCGCAGTGGAAGAAGTCATCAAAAAAGGTGGTTTTGACCTGGTGTTCGAGCGTGGCGCAGTGATTGATGTCAAACCTCAGTACGACATCACACGCCAGGTTATCGAGCGCATGAATCAGCTGAAGTAACCCATGACAGTGACTATCAAGCTCGGCCAGTTGGCCGAGTTCCTCGGCGCCACCCTGCGTGGCGACCCGGAGAAGCAAATTACTGGGCTAGCCACTTTGCAAGAGGCTGGCCCAGCTCAGTTGAGCTTTCTGGCAAATCCTCAATATCGTAAATACCTGGCGGGTTCGCAGGCAGCAGCATTGCTGCTCAAGGACGCGGATGCCGAAGGTTTTTCCGGTAATGCGCTGGTCGTGCCGGACCCTTATCTGGCTTACGCACGCCTCTCTCACTTGTTCGATCCCAAGCCAAAAGCCACAGCGGGTATCCATCCCACAGCGGTGATTGCTGCAGACGCGGTGGTTGATCCGAGCGCCAGTGTCGGGCCTTTCGTGGTGATCGAGGCCGGTGCGCGGATTGGTGCGCAAGTGACCTTGGGTGCCCATTGCGTGATCGGTGCGCGCAGCGAAATCGGTGAGGGCGGCTGGCTCGCTCCACGGGTGACGCTGTATCACGATGTGCGCATCGGCAAGCGGGTGGTGATCCAGTCCGGTGCGGTGCTCGGTGGTGAAGGCTTCGGTTTCGCCAATGAGAAAGGTATCTGGCAGAAAATCGCCCAGATCGGTGGCGTGACCATCGGCGACGATGTCGAGATCGGCGTGAATACCGCCATCGACCGCGGCGCCCTGGCCGATACCGTGATCGGCAATGGCGTGAAGCTCGACAACCAGATTCAGATTGCCCACAACGTCCAGGTCGGTGATCACACCGCTATGGCGGCGTGCGTGGGGATCTCCGGCAGCACCAAAATCGGCAAGCACTGCATGCTCGCCGGCGGTGTCGGTCTGGTCGGTCACATTGATATTTGCGACAACGTTTTCCTGACCGGGATGACCATGGTGACCCACTCGATTACCGAGCCGGGCGCGTATTCTTCCGGCACAGCCATGCAACCAGCGGCCGAATGGCGCAAAAGCGCGGCACGCATCCGTCAGCTCGATGACATCGCGCGACGTTTGAAACAGCTGGAAAAGCGCGTAGGGGAAGTGACCCCTGACGGCAATGCTTCATCAGATGGCTGATACCATTTCCATATCAAGTGTGCACAGCCTCTAGACTGCCTCCTTGATTTGCTAGAGGAGTGCGCGTCAGTCGCGCTCCCAATCTTTACATAGGCTTCCCCCCGAAATGATGGACATCAACGAGATTCGCGAATACCTGCCTCACCGTTACCCGTTCCTGCTGGTGGACCGGGTGGTGGAACTGGACACTGAAGGCAAGCGCATTCGCGCCTACAAGAATGTCAGCATCAATGAGCCGTTCTTCAATGGTCACTTCCCGGCGCATCCAATCATGCCGGGCGTGCTGATCATCGAGGCGATGGCTCAGGCTGCCGGGATCCTCGGTTTCAAAATGCTCGACGTCAAACCGGCCGACGGCACCCTGTATTACTTCGTCGGTTCCGACAAGCTGCGCTTCCGCCAGCCTGTGCTGCCGGGTGATCAGTTGATCCTCGAAGCCAAGTTCATCAGCTGCAAGCGCCAGATCTGGAAATTCGAATGCCAGGCTTCGGTCGACGGCAAGCCAGTCTGCTCCGCTGAAATCATCTGCGCGGAACGCAAGCTATGAGTTTGATTGACCCTCGCGCAATCATCGATCCGTCGGCCGTATTGGCAGACGGCGTCGAGGTCGGCCCGTGGTCGATCATCGGCGCAGGTGTGGAAATCGGCGAGGGTACCGTGATCGGGCCGCATGTGATCCTCAAAGGCCCGACCCGCATCGGCAAGCACAATCGCATCTACCAGTTTTCCTCGGTAGGTGAGGACACGCCCGATCTGAAGTACAAGGGTGAAGAAACCCGTCTGGTGATCGGTGACCACAACGTCATCCGCGAAGGTGTGACGATTCACCGTGGTACCGTGCAGGACCGCTCGGAAACCACGCTGGGCGATCACAACCTGATCATGGCCTATGCCCACATCGGTCATGACAGCGTCATCGGCAATCACTGCATTCTGGTCAACAACACCGCATTGGCCGGCCATGTGCACGTTGAAGACTGGGCGATCCTTTCCGGATTCACCCTGGTTCACCAGTATTGCCACATCGGTGCTCACAGCTTTTCCGGCATGGGTACCGCCATCGGCAAGGACGTTCCGGCGTATGTCACGGTATTTGGCAACCCTGCCGAAGCGCGCAGCATGAACTTCGAAGGCATGCGCCGTCGCGGTTTCAGCGAAGACGCTATCCATGCGTTGCGCCGCGCATACAAAACCGTTTATCGCCAAGGACTGACGGTCGAGCAGGCTCTGGCGGAGCTGGTTGAGCCTGCGGCCCAATTCCCGGAAGTTGCGGTGTTCCGCGACTCCATCCAGTCGTCGACTCGCGGCATCACTCGCTGATCATGGCCAATTTGCGTATTGCGCTGGTGGCGGGTGAGGCTTCCGGTGACATTCTGGGCGCCGGTCTTATGCGCGCCCTCAAGGCACAGCATCCGGCGGTCGAGTTCATCGGTGTCGGCGGTCCGTTGATGCAGGCTGAAGGCCTGACGTCTTACTTTCCCATGGAGCGCTTGTCGGTCATGGGTTTGGTGGAAGTGCTTGGCCGGCTGCGTGAGTTGCTCAAGCGTCGCAAGGATCTGATCGCCACGTTGATCGCCGAGAAACCGGACGTGTTCATCGGTATCGATGCGCCGGATTTCAATCTCAATATCGAACTCAAACTGCGTCAGGCCGGGATCAAGACCGTGCACTACGTCAGCCCGTCGGTGTGGGCGTGGCGGCAGAAACGTGTGCTGAAGATCCGTGAAGGCTGCGATCTGATGCTTACCCTGCTGCCGTTCGAAGCCAGATTCTATGAAGAGAAGGGCGTACCGGTGCGGTTCGTCGGTCATACGCTGGCCGATACCATTCCTCTGGAAGCTGATCGAGCCGCAGCGCGTGCCGAGTTGGGCTTGCCCGATGGCCCGCTGGTTGCTTTGATGCCCGGCAGTCGCGGCGGAGAAGTCAGTCGGCTGGGCGCACTTTTCCTCGATACTGCCGAACGCCTGCGTGCCATGCGCCCGGGTTTGCGTTTCGTCATGCCGTGCGCCAACGCAGAACGGCGCGCGCAGATCGAGGCACTGTTGGTCGGCCGCGATCTGCCGGTGACGTTGCTCGACGGCAAGTCCCATCTGGCCTTGGCAGCGTGCAACGCAGTATTGATCGCTTCCGGCACGGCGACCCTTGAGGCGTTGCTGTACAAGCGGCCGATGGTGGTCGCCTATCGCCTGGCGCCCCTGACGTTCTGGATTCTCAAACGCATGGTCAAGAGTCCGTATGTGTCCTTGCCTAACCTGCTGGCCCAACGCTTGCTGGTGCCGGAATTGTTGCAGGATGATGCGACAGTTGAGACGCTCGCACAGACCTTGTCGCCATTGATCGAGGGTGGCGAGGAACAGACGCGCGGCTTTGACGAGATTCATCGCACCCTGCGCCGGGACGCATCCAATCAGGCGGCGGACGCCGTCCTCAACCTGATCGGTCAAACACGATGAGCAAGAAAGATATGCAAATGGGTCTGGATTTCACCTTGGTCGCCGAAGTTGAAGAATTGGTTGCCGGTGTCGATGAAGTCGGTCGTGGCCCGTTGTGCGGTGCAGTGGTGACGGCGGCGGTGATCCTCGATCCGAACCGGCCGATCCTCGGTCTCAACGATTCGAAGAAACTCACCGAAGCCAAGCGCGAAAAGCTCTACGACGAGATCATCGAGAAATCTCTCAGTTGGTGCATCGCCCGCGCCGAAGTCGAAGAAATCGACGAGTTGAACATCCTCCACGCGACCATGCTGGCCATGCAGCGCGCAGTGGCGGGTCTGCACATTCAGCCGAAACTGGCGATGATCGACGGCAACCGCTGCCCGCAACTGCCGATGCGCGCTGAAGCTGTTGTGCAAGGCGACGGCAAGGTGCCGGCGATTGCCGCTGCGTCGATTCTGGCCAAAGTCAGCCGTGACCGCGAAATGGCCGCGTTTGAATTGATCTATCCGGGTTACGGCATTGGGGGCCATAAAGGCTACCCGACGCCCGTTCATCTGGAAGCGCTGGTGCGTCTTGGTCCGACGCCGATCCACCGGCGCTCGTTCGCCCCGGTGCGTCAGGCTTATGAGGCGCTGGAAGGTCTGACGCAGGTTTAGTCGCAAGGCTGATGTTTTATTCAAGGCCCGGTACAATCCGGGCCTTGTTGTCTCTATGTAACTGGACAGGATCACTATGCCGGCTTCATTCGTTCATCTACGCCTGCACACTGAATACTCCCTGGTCGACGGGCTGGTGCGGATCAAGCCACTGGTCAAGGCGCTGACCGCCATGAACATGCCGGCGGTCGCGGTCACCGACCAGAACAACATGTGTTCCCTGGTCAAATTCTATAAAAACACCATGGGCGCGGGTATCAAGCCGATCTGCGGTGCCGACCTGTGGCTGTCGAACAAGGATCCGGACGCACCGCTGAGCCGGATCAGCCTGTTGGTGATGAACGCCAAGGGCTATCGCAACCTCACCGAATTGATCTCGCGCGGCTTCATCGAAGGCCAGCGCAACGGCATGATCATTGTCGAACGCGAGTGGGTCGCCGAAGCCAACGAAGGCCTGATCATGCTCTCCGCTGCCAAAGAGGGCGAGATCGGCATGGCGATGATCGGCGGCAACCCGGCCGAGGCTGAAGCCCTGGCGCGCGAATGGATGGCAGTGTTCCCGGATCGTTTCTATCTGGAGATCCAGCGCACCAATCGCCCCAACGATGAAGAACAACTGCACGGCGCCGTGGCTCTGGCCGACAAGCTTGGTGCGCCGCTGGTGGCGACCAACGATGTGCGCTTCATCAAGCAGGAAGACTTCGCCGCCCACGAGACCCGCGTGTGCATTGGTGAGGGCCGCGCCCTCGACGATCCGCGCCGTTCGAAGAATTACAGCGATCAGCAATACCTCAAAAGCGCCGAGGAAATGGCCGAGCTGTTCAGCGACATTCCTGACGCTATCGAAAACACCGTCGAGATCGCCAAGCGCTGCAACATCGACGTGAAACTGGGCACGCACTTCCTGCCCAACTTCCCGATTCCCGATGGCATGACCATCGACGAGTATTTCCGCAAAGTCTCCTTCGACGGACTCGAAGAGCGACTGGCGGTACTGCTGCCCAAAGACACCACCGAAGACTATGAAGCCAAGCGTCAGGTCTACGTCGATCGCTTGAATTTCGAGCTGGATATCATCATCCAGATGGGCTTCCCCGGTTACTTCCTGATCGTGATGGACTTTATCCAGTGGGCCAAGAACAACGGCGTACCGGTCGGTCCTGGCCGTGGGTCGGGTGCCGGCTCGCTGGTGGCCTACGTGCAGAAGATCACCGACCTTGATCCGCTGGAATATGACCTGCTGTTCGAACGTTTCCTTAACCCGGAACGGGTATCGATGCCCGACTTCGACGTCGACTTCTGCATGGACGGTCGTGACCGGGTGATCGACTATGTGGCCGAGAAATACGGCCGCAACGCGGTAAGCCAGATCATCACGTTCGGTTCCATGGCCGCCAAGGCTGTGGTGCGTGACGTGGCGCGGGTGCAGGGCAAGTCCTACGGCCTGGCGGATCGTCTGTCGAAGATGATCCCGTTCGAAGTCGGCATGACCCTGGAAAAAGCCTACGAGCAGGAAGAAATCCTCCGTGACTTCATCAAGGTCGATGAAGAGGCTGCGGAAATCTGGGAGATGGCGCGCAAGCTCGAAGGCGTTGTGCGTAACGTCGGTAAACACGCCGGTGGTGTGGTGATCGCACCGACCAAGCTGACCGACTTCTCGCCAATCTATTGCGACGAGGCTGGTGACGGTCTGGTAACCCAGTTTGACAAGGATGACGTTGAGGCCGCCGGTCTGGTGAAGTTCGACTTCCTCGGTCTGCGGACCCTGACGATCATCGATTGGGCGCTGAAAACCATCAACCGTGACCGCGCCAAGGTCAACGAACCGCCGCTGGATATCGCGTTTATCCCGCTCGACGACAAACCGACTTACACATTGCTGCAAAAAGCTGAAACCACAGCGGTGTTCCAGCTTGAATCGCGCGGCATGAAAGAGCTGATCAAAAAGCTCAAGCCCGACTGCCTGGAAGACTTGATCGCACTGGTAGCGCTGTTCCGTCCGGGCCCGCTGCAATCCGGCATGGTGGACGACTTCATCAACCGTAAGCACGGTCGCGCCGAACTGGCGTACCCGCACTCGGACTACCAGTACGAAGGCCTCAAGCCAGTATTGGCACCGACGTACGGCATCATCCTGTATCAGGAACAGGTGATGCAGATTGCCCAGGTCATGGCCGGTTACACCCTCGGTGGTGCGGACATGCTCCGTCGGGCGATGGGTAAGAAAAAGCCCGAGGAAATGGCCAAGCAACGCGGCGGTTTCATTGAAGGTTGCGCGACCAACAATATTGACGCTGACCTCGCCGGTAACATTTTCGACCTGGTAGAGAAGTTTGCCGGTTACGGCTTCAACAAATCCCACTCCGCCGCCTACGGCCTGGTCTCGTACCAGACCGCCTGGCTGAAAGCCCACTACCCGGCGCCGTTCATGGCCGCGGTACTGTCGGCGGATATGCACAACACCGACAAGGTCGTGACCTTGATCGAGGAAGTGCGCACGATGAAACTGCGCCTCGACGCGCCGGACGTGAACACTTCGGAGTTCAAGTTCACGGTGAACGACGACGGCCGCATCGTTTACGGCCTCGGCGCGATCAAAGGTGTCGGCGAAGGCCCGGTGGAAGCGATCACCGAGGCACGCCAGGAAGGTCCGTTCAAGGATCTGTTCGATTTCTGCGCCCGGGTTGACCTCAAACGTATCAACAAGCGCACGCTGGACGGTCTGATCCGCAGCGGTGCGCTGGATCGTCTTGGCCCGTACTTCCATGACGAACAAAAGGCCTACCAGGCCAACATCGACCGCAACCGCGCCGTGTTGCTGGCGGCGATGGAAGAGGCGATCAAGGCTGCCGAGCAGACCGCGCGCACCCACGACAGTGGTCACGCCGACCTGTTTGGCGGGCTGTTCGTCGAGGAAGATGCCGACGTTTATGCGAGCCATCGCAAAGCCAAGGAACTGACCCTCAAGGAGCGCCTCAAGGGTGAGAAAGACACCTTGGGCCTGTACCTGACCGGTCACCCGATTGACGAATACGAAGGCGAGATCCGCCGTTTCGCCCGGCAGCGCATCATTGATCTGAAGCCGGCTCGCGATACGCAGACCGTGGCAGGCATGATCATCGCGCTGCGGGTGATGAAGAACAAAAAGGGCGACAAGATGGGTTTCATCACCCTTGACGACCGTTCGGGGCGGATCGAGGCGTCGCTGTTTGCCGATGCTTTCCACTCTGCGCAATCGCTGCTGCAGACCGATGCGATGGTGGTGGTCGAAGGCGAGGTCAGCAATGACGACTTCTCCGGCGGGCTGCGTCTGCGGGTCAAGCGTGTGATGAGCATGGAAGACGCGCGCACCAACCTTGCCGAAAGCCTGCGTCTGAAGCTGCAAACCCAGGACTTGAAGGGTGATCAGCTACGCTGGTTGGGCGACTTGCTCAAGCGTCATCGCGGGGCGTGCCCGATTACCATGGAGTACACCAGCCCCGATGCGAAGACCTTGCTGCAGTTTGGCGAGACCTGGCGAATCGACCCGGCGGATGCCTTGATTCAAGCCCTGCGTGACCAGTTCGGGCGAGACAACGTCTTCCTCCAATACCGTTGACCGGCAGGTGGTATCAGAATGCCTGCCCACAACCTGAATTTTTAATCTCGACCTCAGCGCGCCTCTCCCTTAAGGTAGGGCGCGAATAGACAACCGGCCGGCCCAAGCTCATTTGGGACACGACCCAAGACGGACGCCTATGAACCCGAATTTTCTAGATTTCGAACAGCCGATCGCCGACCTGCAAGCCAAGATCGAAGAGTTGCGCTTGGTCGGTAATGACAATTCGCTGAATATCGGCGATGAGATCTCCCGCCTGCAGGACAAGAGCAAAACGCTGACCGAAGACATCTTCGGCAAGCTGACCAGCTGGCAGATCGCACGCCTTGCGCGTCACCCGAAACGCCCGTACACCCTCGATTACATCGAGCACATCTTCACCGAGTTCGACGAGTTGCACGGCGACCGTCACTTCTCCGACGACGCGGCTATCGTTGGCGGTATCGCCCGTCTGGAAGACCAGCCGGTGATGATCATCGGTCACCAGAAAGGCCGTGAAGTCCGTGAGAAGGTGCGCCGCAACTTCGGCATGCCGCGTCCGGAAGGCTACCGCAAGGCTTGCCGTCTGATGGAGATGGCCGAGCGTTTCAAAATGCCGATCCTGACCTTCATCGACACTCCGGGCGCCTACCCTGGAATCGACGCTGAAGAGCGCAACCAGAGCGAAGCCATCGCCTGGAACCTACGTGTGATGTCGCGCCTGAAAACCCCTATCATCGCCACCGTTATCGGTGAGGGTGGTTCCGGTGGTGCATTGGCCATTGGCGTCTGCGATCAGCTGAACATGCTGCAATACTCGACTTACGCGGTGATCTCGCCGGAAGGCTGCGCTTCGATTCTGTGGAAAACCGCAGAAAAGGCGCCGGATGCCGCTGAAGCGATGGGCATCACCGCCGAGCGTCTGAAAGGTCTGGGCATTGTCGACAAGGTGATTGGCGAGCCTCTGGGCGGCGCCCACCGTGATCCAGCCGCTGCTGCTGCGTCGATCCGTGCCGAGCTGAGCTCGCAACTGGCGATGCTGAAGAAGTTCGATAACGAAGCGCTGTTGAAGCGTCGTTACGATCGACTGATGAGCTACGGCCTCTAAGTCGAACGCAATACCCCTGTAGGAGTGAGCCTGCTCGCGATGAGGGCGTAACATTCAACCAATGTGTTGGCTGTCACACCGCTATCGCGAGCAGGCTCACTCCTACATTTGTTTTGGGGCAAAGAGTTAAATATGGGCCAGTCCATGATTGATTTGCCTTCCCGGCTTCTGCTGAATCTTGAGCCGTGGCGCAACGCCACTCATTGGCGCATCGCGTTTTCCGGTGGTCTCGATTCCACCGTCCTGCTGCACCTGCTTGCCGATCTGGCAAAAACCGAATCCCTCCCGACGCTCAGCGCCATCCACATCCATCACGGCCTTCAGGCTGCGGCTGATGCGTGGCCGGCGCATTGCCAGTCTGTCTGCGATGTGTTGGGTATACCGTTACAAGTGGTGCGGGTGAATGTGCAGCCGAGAGCCAGTCTGGAGCGGGCGGCGCGGGATGCACGGTATGCGGTGTTCAGTTCGGTGACGCAGTTGGATGAGGTGTTGCTGACAGGCCAGCACCGTGACGATCAAGCCGAAACCCTGCTTTTTCGTCTGATGCGCGGTGCGGGAGTGCGCGGTCTTTCGGGGATGCCACAACAGCGTCCGTTGGGGCAGGGGGCTTTGGTTAGGCCGTTGCTCGATGTCACTCGGGCGGAGCTGGAGTCCTACGCCCACAGTCATCAACTGCGCTGGATCGAAGACCCGTCGAATCAGGATTCGCAATTCTCGCGCAATTATTTGCGCCAGCAAATCACGCCACTGCTGACTGAACGCTGGCCGCAAGCACAGGCCAGCATGACCCGTAGCGCTGCGCATCTGCGTGAAGCGCAAGGCCTGCTCGATGAGCTGGCACAGATGGATCTGGCTCAGGCGCAATCCCCTCATGCATTCGAATGGCTGGGATTGCAGTCGCTGGAACTGGCGTCGCTGGCAGGGTTGTCTGCCGCCCGTCAGCGCAATGCGGCGAGTCACTGGCTCGAACCACTGACGCGTCTGCCTGACACTGACCATTGGTCGGGTTGGAAAAATCTTTGCGACGCCGCTCAGAGCGCTTCGCCTGTCTGGTGTCTGGCCGATGGTGAGCTGCACCGTAGCGCCGGTCGTCTGTGGTGGCTCAGCGGCGACTGGCTACGCGCGCCAGTGATCGGCAGCGACTGGCAGGCTCCGGCGTCACCGCTACGCTTGCCCGATAACGGGCGTGTCATGTTCAGCGGACAGACTCCTCGCGGGCCGTTGCGCATTGCTTATCGGCAGGGCGGCGAAGTGATGCATCTGGCCGAGCGGGGTCATCGCGACCTCAAACGCCTGCTCAACGAGCGTGCGGTGCCGGGCTTCGTGCGTGGCAGATTGCCGCTGCTGTTTCGCGGCGAAGAATTGCTCGCGGTGGCGAACCTGCCGGGTCTTGATGGCAATGCGCAGGAAGGCTGGAAATTGCATTGGCAGCCAATAGACGAAGATCAAGGTTTGAGCTGAAAGGAGCATTCCGGTAGACTACGCTCCCTTCTTGATACAACTTCTGTGGATTCGCCTGAATTGCAGGAGTTGCCGATTACCAAGCAGTCTTTGCTGGGCGATTCCAAAAAATGTGTAGCGAGCAACGTACCGGTGTTTCATCTGCCGGTCTGTCCCAACGCGGCGGTTTTTTTGAAAGGTGCACTGTGATTAATGCAGGTGATCGGGGGCTTCGGCCTTCCTTCGCTTTCCCCGGCGGCTCGTACCGCTTTAACGCAGACTTCTAGGGTTTTTCATGACGCGCTACATATTCGTCACGGGCGGTGTTGTTTCTTCATTGGGGAAAGGCATTGCCTCGGCTTCATTGGCGGCCATCCTGGAGGCGCGGGGGCTTAAGGTCACCATGCTTAAGCTGGATCCGTACATCAACGTCGACCCGGGCACCATGAGCCCGTTCCAGCACGGTGAAGTGTTCGTCACCCAC
Source organism: Pseudomonas sp. FW305-7 (assembly GCF_058786735.1). Classification (NCBI taxonomy): domain Bacteria; kingdom Pseudomonadati; phylum Pseudomonadota; class Gammaproteobacteria; order Pseudomonadales; family Pseudomonadaceae; genus Pseudomonas; species Pseudomonas sp. FW305-7. The sequence goes on along the minus strand of NZ_JBYSZA010000017.1, from coordinate 63,076 downwards.
GACGGCGCCGAGACCGACCTGGACCTGGGCCACTACGAGCGGTTCATCCGCACGACCATGACCCAGAACAACAACTTCACCACCGGCCGTGTCTACGAGCACGTGCTGCGCAAAGAGCGCCGTGGTGACTACCTGGGTGCAACCATCCAGGTGATTCCGCACATCACCGACGAAATCAAGCGCCGCATCATCAAGGGTGCCGGTGACGCCGACGTGGCGATGGTTGAAATCGGTGGCACCGTCGGTGACATCGAGTCGCAACCGTTCCTCGAAGCCATCCGTCAATTGCGTTTCGAAGTCGGCGCCAAGCGCGCGATGCTGATGCACCTGACGCTGGTGCCGTACATCGCCACCGCTGGCGAGACCAAGACCAAGCCAACCCAGCACTCCGTCAAGGAACTGCGTTCGATCGGTCTTCAGCCAGACGTGCTGGTGTGCCGCTCCGATCACCCGATCGACGTTTCGTCGCGCCGCAAGATCGCTCAGTTCACCAACGTTGAAGAGCGTGCGGTGATCGCGCTGGAAGACGCCGACACCATCTACAAGATCCCGGGCATCCTGCATTCGCAGGGTCTGGATGACTTCGTCGTCGAGCGTTTTGGCCTGCAATGCGGCAGCGCCGATCTGTCCGAGTGGGAAGCAGTGGTTGACGCCAAGCTGAACCCGGAACACGAAGTGACCATCGCCATGGTCGGCAAGTACATGGAGCTGCTGGACGCGTACAAGTCGCTGATCGAGGCGATGAGTCACGCCGGCATCAGCAACCGCACCAAGGTCAACCTGCGCTACATCGATTCCGAAGACATCGAAAACCAGGGCACTGCGCTGCTCGAAGGTGTCGACGCGATTCTGGTTCCAGGCGGCTTCGGTCTGCGTGGCGTGGAAGGCAAGATCACTGCCGTTCAGTACGCTCGCGAAAACAAGGTTCCGTACCTGGGTATCTGCCTCGGCATGCAAGTGGCGGTCATCGAGTTCGCTCGTAACGTCATGGGCTGGAAAGACGCCAACTCCACCGAGTTCGACCGCGCCAGCGGCCATCCGGTTGTCGGTCTGATCACCGAGTGGGAAGACGCCACCGGTGCCGTCGAAGTGCGTACCGAAGCGTCCGATCTGGGCGGCACCATGCGCCTCGGCGCTCAGGAATGCCTGCTTGAAGCCGGCTCCAAAGTTCACGATTGCTATGGCAAGGACGTGATTGTCGAACGTCACCGTCACCGTTACGAAGTGAACAACAACCTGCTGCCACAAATCATCGAAGCCGGCCTGAAAATCTCCGGTCGCTCCGCTGACGCAGCGCTGGTTGAAGTGGTTGAAGCGCCGGATCATCCATGGTTCGTCGCTTGCCAGTTCCACCCTGAGTTCACCTCGACACCGCGTGATGGCCATCCGCTGTTCAGCGGTTTTGTCAAAGCAGCGTTGGCTCAACACCAGAAGAAGGCGTAACCCCGATGGCACAGAAGATCATCCGCGTCGGCGACATCGAGATTGCCAACGACAAACCCATGGTGCTGTTCGGCGGCATGAACGTGCTGGAAAGCCGTGACATGGCCATGCAGGTTTGCGAAGAGTACGTGAAGGTCACCGAAAAACTCGGTATCCCTTATGTGTTCAAGGCCAGTTTCGACAAGGCCAACCGGTCTTCTGTGGCCTCTTATCGCGGTCCTGGCCTGGAAGAGGGCATGCGCATCTTCCAGGACATCAAACAAGCCTTCGGCGTGCCGATCATCACCGACGTCCACGAGCCTGAACAGGCAGCGGTCGTCGCTGAGGTCTGCGACATCATCCAGCTGCCGGCCTTCCTGTCGCGTCAGACCGATCTGGTCGTCGCGATGGCCAAGACCAATGCAGTGATCAACATCAAGAAAGCCCAGTTCCTCGCGCCTCAGGAAATGAAACACATCCTGAACAAGTGCGTGGAAGCGGGTAACGATCAATTGATCCTCTGCGAGCGTGGCTCGAGCTTCGGCTACAACAACCTCGTGGTCGACATGCTCGGCTTCGGCATCATGAAGCAGTTCGAGTACCCGGTATTCTTCGACGTGACCCACGCGCTGCAAATGCCGGGCGGTCGTGCCGACTCTGCCGGCGGTCGCCGTGCACAGGTTCTGGATCTGGCGAAGGCCGGTATGAGCCAGTCGCTGGCGGGTCTGTTTCTCGAAGCGCATCCGGATCCGGACAACGCCAAATGCGACGGCCCTTGCGCCTTGCGTCTGGACAAACTGGAGCCATTCCTGGCCCAGCTCAAAGCTTTGGACGAACTGGTTAAGAGTTTTCCGACGGTAGAAACCGCGTAACACTCATTTCTCCGGTAAAGTACCGCACGATTTGTCGCACATGCCCTCGGGCATGTGCGTTGTCGTCTGCAAGCTGCCCGCTGCACACCACTTGCCGACGGTAAAAAGATTTCCTCTAGCTGCGTCGTTTTCGTCAACTTTGGAGTGTTTACAACAATGGCAAAAATCGTCGACATCAAAGGTCGTGAAGTTCTCGACTCCCGTGGCAATCCCACCGTGGAAGCGGACGTGCTTCTCGACAACGGCATCATCGGCAGCGCTTGCGCGCCGTCCGGTGCATCCACTGGCTCGCGTGAAGCGCTCGAGCTGCGTGATGGCGACAAGAGCCGTTATCTGGGCAAGGGCGTGCTCAAAGCGGTAGCCAACATCAACGGTCCGATCCGCGATCTGCTGCTGGGTACTGACCCAAGCGACCAGAAAGCCCTGGATCACGCGATGATCAAGCTCGACGGTACTGAAAACAAAGCGACCCTGGGCGCCAACGCCATCCTCGCCGTGTCCCTGGCTGCGGCCAAGGCTGCTGCGCAGGATCAGGATCTGCCGCTGTACGCACACATCGCCAACCTCAACGGCACGCCGGGTGTTTACTCGATGCCGGTGCCGATGATGAACATCATCAACGGTGGCGAGCACGCCGATAACAATGTCGACATCCAGGAATTCATGGTGCAGCCGGTTGGCGCCAAGTCTTTCTCGGAAGGTCTGCGCATGGGCACCGAGATTTTCCATCACCTCAAAGCTGTGCTGAAGGCCCGTGGCTTGAGCACCGCCGTTGGCGACGAAGGCGGTTTCGCACCGAACCTGGCGTCCAACGAAGACGCGCTGAAAGTGATCTCGGAAGCTGTGGCCAACGCCGGTTACAAGCTGGGCACCGACGTGACCCTGGCCCTGGACTGCGCGGCCAGCGAATTCTACGAAGACGGCAAGTACAACCTGTCCGGCGAAGGTCAGGTGTTTACCGCGGAAGGTTTCGCTGACTACCTGAAAGGCCTGACCGAACGTTATCCGATCATCTCGATCGAAGACGGTCTGGACGAGTCCGACTGGGCTGGCTGGAAGATCCTCACCGACAAGATCGGCGAGAAGACTCAGCTGGTGGGCGACGACCTGTTCGTGACCAACACCAAGATCCTGAAAGAAGGCATCGATAAAAAGATCGCCAACTCGATCCTGATCAAGTTCAACCAGATCGGCACCCTGACCGAAACCCTGGAAGCCATCCAGATGGCCAAGGCTGCCGGTTACACCGCCGTGATCTCGCACCGTTCGGGCGAAACCGAAGATTCGACCATTGCCGACCTGGCTGTGGGCACCTCGGCTGGCCAGATCAAGACGGGTTCGCTGTGCCGTTCCGACCGCGTTTCGAAGTACAACCAACTGCTGCGTATCGAAGAGCAGTTGAATGGCAAAGCCAAGTACAACGGTCGCAGCGAATTCCGCGGTTAAGCGGAAACTGATAAAAGGACACCGGATTGTGTCGAAAAAGTCGTGACAGCGATGGATTTGCCACTAATCTGATGCCTTAACAGCACAAGCCTGGGTCTTCCAGGCTTCGTGCTATCAGATGCTTCAAAGTTTTGGCGTGGCTGTCTTTTTTCACTGGATACCTGATATTCGATGCGCAGTCCTTACTGGTTGTTTCTCGTTTTGCTCTTGCTGCTGGCCGGTCTGCAGTACCGCCTGTGGGTGGGCAATGGCAGTCTGGCGCAAGTTGCCGAGCTGAATCAGCAGATTGCTGATCAACATGCCGAGAACGAAGGTTTGCTGGAGCGCAACCGGGTGATGGACGCTGAAGTCAGCGAGCTGAAAAAAGGCATGGAGACCGTTGAAGAACGGGCTCGTCACGAGTTGGGCATGGTCAAGGACGGTGAAACCCTTTACCAGTTGGCCCAATGATCAATTCCCTGCCGGCCTTCTGGGCCGTGATTCCTGCCGCGGGCGTCGGTGCCCGAATGGCCGCGGACCGTCCCAAGCAATACCTGCAACTGGGCGGACGCACAATTCTCGAACACAGCCTTGGCTGTTTCCTTGATCACCCAAGCCTCAAGGGTTTGGTGGTCAGTCTTGCGGTTGATGATCCTTACTGGCCGAATCTGGCCTGCGTCAGCGATCCGCGTATTCAGCGCGTTGAGGGCGGGGCCGAGCGCTCCGGCTCGGTGCTCAATGCCTTGCTGCATTTGCATGCGCAAGGTGCTGATGATGAGGATTGGGTGCTCGTGCACGATGCGGCACGACCGAATCTGAGTCGCGAAGATCTCGACAAATTACTGGATGAACTGGCGGATGATCCGGTGGGCGGTTTGCTGGCGGTGCCTGCGCGCGACACGTTGAAGCGGGTCGACAAACACGGCCGTGTGGTTGAGACCGTGGATCGCAGCGTGATCTGGCAGGCGTATACGCCGCAGATGTTTCGCCTGGGGGCGTTGCATCGTGCATTGGCGGATAGCCTTGTTGCCGATGCTGTGATTACGGATGAAGCTTCGGCGATGGAGTGGGCAGGCCTGGCGCCGCGTCTGGTTGAAGGGCGGGCGGATAACCTCAAAGTCACCCGACCGGAAGATCTCGAATGGTTGCGTCAGCGTTGGGCTAACCGCTGCTGAATTTCTGTGTTGCCTGTTGAATCGCCATCGCGAGCAGGCTCACTCCTGCATTTTGAAATGCGTTCCCCTGTAGGAGCGAGCCTGCTCGCGATAGCGCATTTACAGGCAACGCAAACTCATTCCTGATACTCCGGCTGCTCAGCCAACCCCACCTTCAAATAATCCACCAGTTTGCGCACCTTCGGCGACAAATGCCGTTGTTGCGGATACAGCGCCCACACTGCGGTATTCGGCGGCTGATGCGTCTCCAGCAGCGAAATCAACGCACCACTGTGCAGATGCTCCAGCACGTAATAATCCGGCAACTGACACAACCCGACGCCTTGCAGCGCCGCATCCAGCACCGCTTGCCCACTGTTGCAGCGCCAGTTTCCCTGCACGCGCTGGGAAAATTCCCGCCCGTTTTGCTCCAGTTGCCATATGTCCGAGCTACCAATCAGACAATTGTGGCGGCTCAGTTCCGACAAACTGTGTGGGCGGCCGTACCGTTCGAGGTAGGACGGTGACGCACACAGGTACATGCGCCTTGGCGCCAGGCGCGTCGCGACCAATCGCGAATCCTGCAGGCGTCCCAACCGGATCGCCAGATCCAGTCCTTCGTGTACCAGGTCGAGTTGGCGATTGCTCAATTCAATATCGATGCGCAGTTGTGGGTAGAGCCCCATGAACCGCGTTACCAGCGGCACGATAAAACGTTCACCGTAGGCAACGGCACAGGTCATGCGCAGCATGCCCTTCGGTTCGCTGGTCAGGTCGCCGACTGCGCGCAAAGCCTCTTCACGACCATCCTGCAAGCGCTGGCAATGTTGCAGGAAAGTCTGTCCAGCTTCGGTCAGCGTCACCCGTCGGGTGCTGCGATACAGCAGTCGCGTCTGCAAACGCTCTTCCAGTCGTACGATTTGTCGACTGATGTGCGAGGAAGAAACCCCAAGACGTTCGGCAGCGGCGGTGAATTGGCTGCATTCGGCGACGGCGACGAACTCGTCAATGCCTTCCCAACGGTTTTCGGACATCAGGATTATCCCTGTGTGGCAATAATGTTTTGCTTTTGTCCGGATTATTCATCGTCAGGCCATGTATTACACTCCTTGTCTGCTTTTTTATTCAATGGATTCACTGGAGAGTCAGCATGATCAAGTCGCGCGCCGCCGTTGCCTTCGAAGCCAAGAAGCCGCTGGAAATCGTAGAAGTCGATGTCGCCATGCCCAAGGCCGGTGAAGTGCTGCTGCGTGTGGTGGCTTCCGGGGTCTGCCACACTGACGCCTACACCTTGTCCGGCGCTGACCCGGAAGGCATCTTCCCGTCGATCCTTGGCCACGAAGGTGGCGCAATCGTTGAAGCCATCGGCGAAGGTGTGATTTCGGTTGCCGTCGGCGATCACGTGATTCCGCTGTACACCCCGGAATGCGGCCAGTGCAAATTCTGTAAGTCGGGCAAGACCAACCTGTGTCAGGCGATTCGCGCGACCCAGGGCAAAGGTTTAATGCCGGATGGCACTTCGCGTTTTTCCTACAAAGGCGAGACGATTTTCCACTACATGGGTACGTCGACCTTCTCGGAATACACCGTATTGCCGGAAATCTCCGTCGCCAAAATCTCCAAGGATGCACCGCTGGAAAAGGTCTGTCTGCTCGGCTGTGGCGTCACCACCGGTATCGGCGCAGTCCTCAACACTGCCAAGGTCAAACCGGGTGACACCGTGGCGATCTTCGGTTTGGGCGGTATCGGCCTGTCTGCAGTGATCGGCGCAGTGAAGGCCAAGGCTGCGCGCATCATCGCCATCGATATCAACCCGGCAAAGTTCGAAATCGCTAAACAATTGGGTGCCACCGACTGCGTGAACCCGAAAGATTTTGATCGTCCGATCCAGGAAGTGATCGTCGACATGACCGATGGCGGCGTCGACTTCTCCTTCGAATGCATCGGCAACGTGCAACTGATGCGCGCAGCGCTTGAGTGCTGCCACAAAGGCTGGGGCGAGTCGGTGATCATCGGCGTGGCCGGTGCCGGCCAGGAAATCGCTACCCGTCCGTTCCAGTTGGTCACCGGTCGCGTCTGGCGCGGTTCTGCGTTCGGCGGTGTGCGTGGTCGTACCGAGTTGCCAAGCTATGTCGACATGGCCCAGAGCGGTGAAATTCCGCTGGATACCTTCATCACCCACACCATGGGCCTGGAAGACATCAACAAGGCGTTCGACCTGATGCACGAAGGCAAGAGCATTCGTACCGTTATTCATTTCTGATCAATCGTGGCGACATGGCCGCAAGTCTCGAAGGCTTGCTGCCGTGACCGCGTAGGAGTCTTTACATGAGTCTGGAAAATATCTCCTGTCAGAAGAGTTTCGGCGGCTGGCACAAACGCTATCGCCATCGCTCCGATGTGCTCGGTTGTGACATGGTATTTGCCGTGTACCTGCCACCGCAGGCAGAGCAGGGCGGCACGTTGCCGGTGCTGTACTGGCTTTCGGGTCTGACCTGCACCGATGAGAACTTCATGCAGAAGGCTGGCGCGATGCGCATGGCTGCCGAACTGGGATTGATCATCGTCGCACCGGACACCAGCCCGCGTGGCCCTGATGTGCCGGGCGATCCTGACAATGCCTGGGATTTCGGCCTGGGTGCAGGGTTTTATCTGAATGCCACGCAGGAACCCTGGTCCCGTCACTATCGGATGCATGACTATGTCGTGCAGGAATTGCCTTCACTGGTTGAAGCGCATTTCCCGGCGTCCGATAAGCGCAGTATTAGCGGCCACTCCATGGGCGGCCACGGTGCGTTGATTTGTGCGTTGCGTAATCCGGGGCGTTACCAGTCGGTGTCGGCGTTTTCACCGATCAACAATCCAATGGATTGCCCGTGGGGCCAAAAGGCTTTTTCCCGTTACCTGGGCGAAGACCGTTCGAAGTGGAAAGAATGGGATGCCTGCGCGTTGATTGCTGAAGCTTTTGAGAAACTGCCACTGCTGGTCGATCAAGGTGATCGCGACGACTTCCTCGCCAACCAACTCAAGCCAGAAGCGCTGCAACAAGCAGCCAAACAGGCAGGCCATCCACTGACGCTGCGCCTGCAACCGGGCTACGACCACAGCTATTTCTTCATCTCAAGCTTCATTGACGACCACTTGCAGCATCACGCACGCGCCCTTCGGGATTAATGCAGGTAGAATCACGCCCTGACAAAAATCGGGGCGTTTTTTTATGCGTATTGGCCACGGCTATGATGTGCACCGTTTCGCTGAAGGCGATTTCATTACTCTGGGCGGCGTGCGCATTGCACACGGCTTCGGGCTGCTCGCTCATTCCGACGGTGACGTCCTGCTGCACGCCTTGAGCGATGCCTTGCTCGGCGCGGCGACGCTGGGCGATATCGGCAAACACTTCCCGGACACCGACCCGCAATTCAAGGGCGCCGACAGCCGCGCACTGCTGCGTCATGTGGTCGCGCTGATCCATGCCAAAGGCTGGAAAGTCGGCAACGTCGACAACACCATCGTTGCCCAGGCGCCGAAAATGGCTCCGCATATCGAATCGATGCGCGCGCTGATCGCGGCGGATCTTCAAGTTGAGTTGGATCAAGTGAACGTGAAAGCTACCACCACCGAAAAGCTTGGCTTTGTCGGTCGCGAAGAAGGCATCGCCGTGCACTCCGTTGCCTTGTTGCTGCGCGCATGAACGAACTGCAATTGCTCGGCCCGCGTGCCTATGGCGAATCCCTGGGCAGCGCCGTACTGAAAGCGGTCGCTGAAGATTTTCAGGTCGATGAAGTGCTCGATATCCCGTTCAGCGGCGATGGCGAACATCTGTGGATCTGGGTGGAAAAGCGTGGCCTGAACACCGAAGAGGCAGCGCGGCGTATCGCCAAGGCTGCGGGTGTGCCGTTGCGTACCGTCAGCTATGCCGGCCTCAAGGATCGCCAGGCGTTGACCCGTCAGTGGTTCAGCGTGCAACTGCCAGGCAAGGCTGACCCCGATCTGACGGCAGCGGAAAATGACACGCTGAAGATCCTCAAGACCATCCGCCACAAACGCAAGTTGCAACGCGGTGCGCATTCGGCCAACGGTTTCACGTTGCGCCTGACTCAGTTTGCCGGTGACAGAGCTGCCATTGAAGAGCGTCTGCAACTGATCGCCAAACAAGGCATTCCCAATTATTTCGGCGCCCAGCGTTTCGGCCATGACGGCGGCAACGTCGTTGATGCGCGTTCGTGGGCGGCGCGCAAGGCCTTGCCGGAGCAGCGCAATGTGCGTTCACGCCTGCTCTCGACCGCGCGCAGTTTCCTGTTCAATCAGGTGCTCGCGGCGCGGGTCGCCGATGGCACCTGGCAAAAGGCACAAGTCGGCGATCTGCTCGCATTCACTGACAGCCGCAGTTTTTTCCCGGCCGGTGAAGCCGAGTGCAGCGACCCACGCCTGGCGATTCTCGATCTGCACCCGACCGGGCCGCAGTGGGGCGAAGGTGACTCGCCCGCCGCTGGCGCTGTCCATGATCTGGAGCAGGGGATTGCCGCCCGTGAAGCGGAGCTGCGTGATTGGTTGATTCACGCCGGCATGAGCCACGAACGTCGCATCCTGCGGCTGCCCATTGGCGGGTTGACGTGGCATTATCCCCAGCCTGACATTCTGCAACTGGAATTCGTCCTCCCGGCCGGATGCTTCGCCACTGTATTGGTGCGCGAACTCGTTGATCTGGTGCCGGTGGGGCAGACGGACAGCCCATGCGTATTCTGATTTCTAACGACGATGGGGTAACCGCACCCGGTCTCGCCGCGCTTTATGCTGCGCTGGCGGATTACACCGAGTGCGTGGTTATCGCCCCGGAGCAGGACAAAAGCGGCGCCAGCAGTTCGCTGACGCTCGACCGTCCGTTGCACCCGCAATATCTGGCCAACGGCTTCATCAGCCTCAATGGCACACCGACCGATTGCGTACACCTGGGCCTCAATGGTTTGCTGGAGCGCGAGCCGGACATGGTGGTTTCCGGCATCAACCTCGGCGCCAACCTTGGCGATGACGTGCTGTATTCCGGGACAGTAGCGGCAGCCCTTGAAGGGCGTTTTCTTGAGCTTCCGTCGTTCGCTTTTTCGCTGGCCTCACGCCAGGTGGATAACTTGCCGACGGCGGCTTACTTTGCGCGCAAACTGGTCGAGGCCCATGCCGGGCTGGATTTGCCGCCGCGCACGGTGCTCAACGTGAACATTCCCAATTTGCCGCTCGACCATATTCGCGGCATTCAGCTGACCCGGCTGGGGCATCGCGCCCGGGCGGCAGCGCCGATGAAAGTGGTCGACCCGCGTGGCAAGGCCGGTTACTGGATTGCTGCCGCCGGCGATGCCGAAGACGGCGGTCCGGGGACCGACTTTCATGCGGTGATGCAGGGCTATGTCTCGATCACCCCGTTGCAGCTTGATCGTACCTTCAACGATGCCTTCAGAAGTCTCGACGGCTGGCTGGAGGGACTGCGCTGATGGCCCGTGAACACGAAGACAGAATGCGCAGCGGCATCGGCATGACGTCCCAGCGCACCCGCGAGCGTTTGATTCAGCGCCTGTATGAAGAAGGCCTGTCCAACGCCAAGGTGCTGGAAGTGATTCGCCGCACGCCGCGTCACCTGTTCGTCGACGAAGCGCTGGCGCACCGTGCGTATGAAGACACGGCCCTGCCGATCGGCCATAACCAGACCATCTCACAGCCTTATATGGTGGCGCGCATGAGCGAGCTGCTGCTTGAGGCCGGTCCATTGGACAAGGTGTTGGAAATCGGCACAGGCTCCGGTTACCAGACGGCCGTGTTGTCGCAACTGGTGGAGCGGGTGTTCTCGGTTGAACGCATCAAGGTCTTGCAGGATCGGGCCAAGGAGCGTCTGGTCGAACTCAATCTGCGCAACGTGGTGTTCCGTTGGGGCGATGGCTGGGAAGGCTGGCCGGCGCTGGCGCCGTACAACGGCATCATCGTCACCGCCGTCGCCACCGATGTGCCGCAAGCCTTGCTTGATCAACTCGCCCCGGGCGGGCGCATGGTGATCCCGGTGGGTTCGGGGGAAGTGCAGCAGCTGATGCTGATCGTGCGCGAAGAACACGGTTTTTCCCGACACGTTCTGGGCGCTGTTCGCTTCGTGCCTTTGCTCAACGGGCCACTGGCCTGAGCATTTCTTCAAAGGCGCTGAATTCCTTTCGTTCGCCTCGGTCTTACTCCGGCAGCGATGGTTTAAACGCAACAGATTGTCGGCTTGCAAACGTGTGCGCGAAGCGATTTCGCTTCATTAAAGGTAAAGCCGATTCGGCCCGTTATACTTGCGACACCTCATGCCGAAATGCGGCATTCGGAATTTTTTTCAGCCACCACAAAGGGAGCGGCGGGTGAGTCTCACAGTCATTGCGCAGCGTATGGGTAACACGAGCTTTCAGCGCCTGGTGACTGGCCTTGTCTTGAGCACCTTGCTGGTGGGCTGCTCCAGCACCAAATCGAGCAGCGTCCGGGTAGTCGATCGCAACAGTGCGGCAGCCCAACGTCCTGCCGTCACGACCGGGCAGTATGTAGTCCGTCCGGGCGATACGATGTTTTCCATCGCATTTCGCTACGGCTGGGACTACAAAGCCCTCGCGGCCCGGAACAATATTCCTACGCCGTATACGATCCACCCGGGTCAGACAATTCGCTTCGATGGCCGTACCGGATCAACGTCGACCGCGGTGGTGAGCAACGCCAGTTCTTCACCTTCGTCGTCGAGTAAAACCACGGTAATCCGACGCCAGGCAAATGGCACGACAACCACGACAACCACTGGTTCTGCCGGCGCAGCACCGTCCGTCGCCAACAAGCAAGCGCCAGCTCCACTGCCTCCACCCGGCCCGGCCCCGACCGGCTGGGGATGGCCATCTAATGGCATTCTTATTGGAAAATTCTCTTCAAACGGTAGTTTGAATAAAGGAATTGATATCGCCGGGGATTTGGGACAGCCTGTTTTAGCTGCGTCTGATGGGACGGTGGTATACGCCGGGAGTGGCTTAAGGGGCTACGGCGAATTAGTCATCATCAAACACAGCGAAACCTACGTCAGTGCTTACGGTCACAACCGTCGGCTGTTGGTTCGGGAGGGACAGCAGGTCAAGGTCGGACAGACAATTGCCGAAATGGGGTCAACGGGTACAGACCGGGTGAAACTGCATTTTGAGATTCGCCGCCAAGGTAAACCTGTAGATCCGCTGCAGTTCCTGCCAAGACGTTGATTTGTAAGCCAGCCTGTTCCGTCTCGTAGAGGGGACAGGCTCCAGCGCTGCCAAGGATAAAGGCGTCGCTTGAGCTTGGGGTCGAACTCACCAAAGGACTATAACAATGGCTCTCAGTAAAGAAGTGCCGGAGTTTGACATCGACGATGAGGTTCTCCTTATGGAGGCCGGCATCGATTCGGAATCTTCGATGTCGAATGATGAAGGGGCTGCTCCACCTTCCGTTCGTTCCAAATCCAAACACTCCGCTTCACTTAAACAACATAAGTACATCGACTACACGCGTGCACTTGATGCCACGCAGTTGTATCTCAACGAAATCGGCTTTTCCCCACTGCTCTCCCCGGAGGAAGAAGTTCATTTTGCGCGCTTGTCGCAAAGTGGCGATCCCGCCGGACGCAAGCGCATGATTGAAAGTAACCTGCGGCTGGTGGTAAAAATCGCCCGGCGCTACGTCAATCGGGGGCTGTCGCTGCTGGATCTGATCGAAGAGGGCAACCTCGGCTTGATCCGTGCGGTGGAAAAGTTCGATCCCGAGCGCGGCTTCCGCTTCTCGACCTATGCAACCTGGTGGATTCGTCAGACCATCGAGCGCGCAATCATGAATCAGACCCGGACCATCCGGTTGCCGATCCATGTGGTCAAGGAGCTCAACGTGTACCTGCGGGCTGCACGGGAGCTGACGCAAAAGCTCGACCACGAACCTTCACCCGAAGAAATCGCCAACCTGCTGGAAAAACCGGTGGGCGAGGTCAAGCGCATGCTGGGCCTGAATGAACGGGTTTCTTCGGTCGACGTCTCGCTGGGTCCGGATTCGGATAAAACCCTGCTGGACACCCTGACGGATGATCGTCCTACCGATCCATGCGAACTGCTGCAGGACGACGATCTGTCGCAGAGCATCGATCAATGGCTGTCCGAATTGACCGACAAGCAGCGTGAGGTGGTGATACGCCGCTTCGGCCTGCGCGGTCACGAGAGCAGCACGCTGGAAGATGTAGGCCTGGAGATCGGCCTGACCCGGGAACGGGTAAGACAGATCCAGGTGGAAGGCCTCAAGCGCCTACGGGAAATTCTCGAGAAGAATGGCCTGTCGAGCGAGTCGCTGTTTCAGTAGGCGCCTCCAACGCCCGCAAAAGCCCCGACTGGTTCGGGGCTTTTTGTTGCTCGCGATTTAGTGGCTCAACGATACCCCTGTGGCGAGGGAGCTTGCTCCCGCTGGGCTGCGCAGCAGCCCCAAACGCACTCAAGCGGGAGCAAGCTCCCTCGCCACACGTTTAGTGCTCGACTTTCGATCGGTGTCAGTACCTTTGTAGTCTCGAGATGTAAGCCTTTACTTACTCTTTCGTAAGTGTTCGTTATTTTTACAATGCGGTAGACGTCCATTCGCCACTTTCATCATATTTAACTTATTGATTTACTTATTTATTTTATAATATGAAGTGCTTATGACAGCGTCTTAAAGCGTATTCGGCCCGTTGCTCCTGGCGGGGAACTCTTTAGTATCAGGGCTGTGTCGACGGACAGACACGCCCTTCAAGGATGAGGGGAATGGACATCGCAGGACGCGATTCATCAGGACGATGAAAAGGAACACAGGGAATAGGGAAAAAATGTGGGCGGGTCAAACCGCCCCTTTTTTTTGTCTGTAGAAAAGCAAAATGCAGAAAAACAAAAAGGCCCCGAAGGGCCTTTTTATCGAACGCGCAACAAATCAGCGTTCGAGGTCTTTGATCTTGCCTTTGACGCCATCCCACTCTTCAGCGTCCGGCAGCGATTCTTTCTTCTCGGTGATGTTTGGCCAGATCTCGGCCAGTTCCACGTTCAGTTGAATGAACTCCTGCATCTCTTCCGGAACTTCGTCCTCGGAGAAAATGGCCACGGCCGGGCATTCCGGCTCGCACAGGGCGCAGTCGATGCACTCATCCGGGTGAATCACCAGGAAGTTCGGGCCTTCGTAAAAGCAGTCCACCGGACAGACTTCTACGCAGTCGGTGTACTTGCACTTGATGCAGTTGTCGGTGACGACGAAGGTCATTTCTAATTTTCTCCTCAGGCGGCGGCAGCGTTGCCCCTTCACGGTTGGGGTCGCCAGGTTCGGGAGCGATGTCTGCTGGCCAGGCTATTAGCCAGCAGCATCCCAAACCGCGCGAGATTCTAACAGCTTGAAGCCGTTTGCGTTATATCCGGTTCTTTAGTGCTTAGATCCGGTTCTTGAGTGCATATAACAATTCGAGCGCACGACGTGGTGTCAGATCATCGACATCCAGTTTGGCCAGCTCATCCAGCACCGGGTGTGGCAGGCTCGCAAACATGTCGCTTTGCTGCGGAGCGAGCGGTTTGCCTTTGGCGGCAGGCTTCGGCGCCTCATGCGGCAATGCGGTGTCTTCCAGACGGCTCAAGTGCTCACGTGCACGCACAATGACTTCACTCGGCACGCCGGCCAGCTGCGCCACCGCCAGGCCGTAGCTCTGACTGGCCGGCCCTGGCAACACGTGGTGCAGGAAGACGATGCGTTCATTGTGTTCGGTGGCATTGAGATGCACGTTGGCCACCAACGGTTCGGCTTCCGGCAATACGGTGAGTTCGAAGTAGTGCGTAGCAAATAGAGTATAGGCACGCAGATGCGCCAGACGCTCGGCGGCGGCCCAGGCCAGCGACAGGCCGTCGAAGGTGCTGGTGCCGCGACCGACCTCGTCCATCAACACCAGGCTGCGTTCGGTGGCGTTATGCAGGATGTTCGCGGTTTCGCTCATTTCCACCATGAAGGTCGAACGGCCACCGGCCAGGTCATCGCTGGAGCCGATCCGGGTGAAAATCCGGTCCACCAGCGACAGTTCGCAACTGGCTGCCGGTACGAAGCTGCCGATGTGCGCCAGCAACACGATCAATGCAGTCTGACGCATGTAGGTGGATTTACCGCCCATGTTCGGACCGGTAATCACCAGCATCCGAGTGTCGTCGTCGAGGCTCAGGTCGTTCGCCACGAACGGCGTGGTCAGGACTTGCTCGACCACCGGGTGACGACCCTGCGTGATGCGCATGCACGGCTCGCTGACGAAATGCGGGCAGTTCAGGTCAAGATTCAGCGCACGTTCGGCGAGGTTGCTCAGCACGTCCAGTTCGGCCAGAGCGCCAGCGGTGTCCTGCAACGGCGGCAACTGGCTGATCAGATCTTCCAGCAGTGCTTCGTAGAGCATCTTCTCGCGGGCGAGGGCACGGCTCTTGGCCGACAGCGCCTTGTCTTCGAATTCTTTCAGTTCCGGCGTAATGAAACGCTCGGCGCCTTTCAGCGTCTGGCGCCGGATGTAGTCTGCCGGGGCCGACTCTGCCTGCTTGCTCGGCAGTTCGATGAAGTAGCCATGAATGCGGTTGTAACCGACTTTCAAGTGGGACAGGCCGGTACGAGCCTTCTCCCGGGCTTCCAGATCGATCAGGAATTGACCGGCGTTTTCGCTCAGCGATTGCAACTCGTCAAGTTCACTGTCGTAACCGGTTTTCAGCACGCCGCCGTCACGGATCACCGCTGGCGGGTTGTCGATGATGGCTTTTTCCAGCAACGCCGCCAGTTCCGGGTAGGTGCTGGTGGTTGTGGCGAGACGTTGCAGGTGCGGCGCCTCCAGGTCAGTCATTGCCACTTGCAATTCTGGAAGCGCGCCGAGGGCGTCACGCAGACGAGCGAGGTCACGCGGGCGCGCGTTGCGCAGGCCGATGCGCGCGAGAATCCGCTCGATGTCGCCAATCTCCTTGAGCTGCGGTTGCAGCTTTTCAAAGCGGTAACCGTCGAGCAGGCAAGTGATCGACGTCTGCCGCGCCAGCAACACCGTCAGGTCGCGCAGCGGACGGTTCAGCCAACGGGTCAGCAGACGGCTACCCATCGCGGTCTGGCAGCGATCAACTACCGATTGCAGGGTGTTATCGCGGCCACCGGCCAGGTTGGTATCGAGCTCCAGGTTGCGCCGGCTCGCGCCGTCGAGCACCACGGTGTCGTCGAGACGTTCGTGACGCAGGCTGCGCAAATGGGGTAGGGCGGTGCGCTGGGTTTCTTTCGCGTAGGCCAGCAGGCAACCGGCAGCGCCGATGGCCAGGGTCAGGGTCTCGCAGCCGAAGCCCTTCAGATCCTGGGTAGAAAATTGCTGGCAGAGGCTCTTCAACGCCGAGTCGCGCTCGAAGTCCCACGGTGCACGACGACGCACGCCACGGCGTTTTTCTGCCGGCAGATCTTTCGGCCAGTCATCCGGGATCAACAATTCCACCGGATTGACCCGCTCCAGTTCTGCCAGCAGGTTCTCCCAGCCTTTGATCTCGAGCACGGTGAAGTTGCCGCTGGTGATGTCGAGCACCGCCAGACCGAACAGGCGCTCATCGCCCAGTACCGCCGCAATCAGGTTGTCACGACGCTCATCAAGCAGCGCTTCATCGCTGACCGTGCCCGGCGTGATGATCCGCACCACTTGACGTTCAACCGGGCCCTTGCTGGTAGCCGGGTCACCGACCTGTTCGCAGATCACCACCGATTCGCCGAGCTTGACCAGCTTCGCCAGGTAACCTTCCGCCGCATGGTAAGGAATCCCACACATCGGAATCGCCTGCCCCGCCGACTGCCCGCGCGCGGTCAGGGTGATGTCGAGCAACTTGGCGGCCTTCTTCGCGTCTTCGTAGAAGATCTCGTAGAAGTCGCCCATGCGATAGAACATCAGCTGATCCGGGTGCTGGTTCTTCAGGCGCCAGTACTGCTGCATCATCGGAGTGTGGGAGGACAGGTCGGAGACGGCTTTATTCATCGGATTGTCAGGTAACTCGTTAAAAGATGTAGGGCAAAAGCGAGGACTACAGCCCGGCTTTTCCGCGATGGGCGCAAGGTTACCATGGGCAGTCGGCCCGACGCAGGCATGACGGCTCGCTGACACTTTTCAGCCAAATTGTGATTTATGCACTAAATATGCAAATCAGCATTTGTCTTCGCGAAAAACTTCAAGCACTATGCGCGTTATGCAAAAACGCAACGTATCCTCCGTCTTAAGAGCACTGCTCGACCAGCACGGGATCTCCCCCACGGAGCTCCACCGTCGCACCGGCGTGCCTCAATCCACTCTCTCGCGAATTCTCAGCGGGAAGATCGTCGATCCTTCGGATAAACATATCTCGAAGATCGCCGAGTACTTCAATGTAAGCACCGATCAGTTGCGCGGGCGCGCTGATGTTGCGCCGTCGGCCGGTGCCGCGCGTGATGACGTACACGCGGAACTCAGGGACATAATGCTGTGGGACGACGACACCCCTGTCGATGACGACGAGGTGTCGGTGCCGTTTCTTCGCGAGGTTGAATTGGCAGCAGGATCAGGAAGATTCGTCATCGAAGAGAGCGAGCGCTCTAGCCTGCGCTTCGGCAAGCGCAGCCTGCGTCATAACGGTGTGCAGTTCGACCAGGCCAAATGCGTGACCGTGCGCGGCAACAGCATGTTGCCGGTACTGCGTGACGGCGCCACGGTTGGCGTGAACGCAGGCAAGTGCGGGATCGGCGACATCATTGACGGTGATCTGTACGCGATCAACCACAATGGTCAGCTGCGGGTGAAGCAACTCTATCGCCTGCCTACCGGCATCCGTCTGCGCAGCTTCAATCGTGATGAGCATCCGGACGAGGACTACAGCTTCCAGGAAATCCAGGAAGAGCAGATCGTCATCCTTGGCCACGTCTTCTGGTGGGGCATGTACGCCCGTTAACCACGCCCCTTTCGAATAGAACCCGCCCATTGGCGGGTTTTTTTTCGCCCGTGAAAAACTCTCGACGCCTTGATCTATGCGGCCTTCATGCACTCATGCATTTTTCACGCATAAATAAATGCATTTGCGCATTGACTGGATATGCATACATGCATATTATTGCCACCAAGCCGCTCGACAAAGCGGCTGGAAACGAAAGCTCTTTAGTTCCACAAGAACAGGCAGCGATGAACCGGCCTCAACGGTTCAGAGGGTTGGCAACTGACCCGGGTGTGCAGCGTAAAGCACCAGAAGCAGTTATCCGGCGGGCAGGGACCGCGGTCGGAAAAACAATTTGAATGGACTCGTACCGCGCCAGTAGCGCCGAACAGTCAGCTTCCTTCTTGAACACAGGATTTGAAGGAAGGCGAAGGAGCGCATTACTGAAAGGCCCGGCGTTCAAACACCGGGCTTTTTGGAATGCCTACCTGTCGTAATTGGCGTTTTCCCCAGTCGCGGTTAACGCAAGGTTGGCAGATGAAAACAACATTTAATGAAACTTCGTAGCAAGGAAATATGATGAATCGATACGTATTTATTGACGCTTACAGCCCACCTTTCACCCGTGCGGTACAAATTGTGGATGCAGAGGAATCGCCGCAATTTACCCCACCAGGGCCATCTGGTTATTGGGTCCAGGTCTCTATCGACACTCCGGTTCAAGTCGGCTGGAAGGGTAATTACGTTGGCAATGGCTGGGTGTTCACTGAGCTGACCTATGAAGATAACGTAGCTGTCCTTGACGTTCGAGTTCGCCAACTACTGACTCAGGCCGCTAATTGGCTAACGATCAATCCTCTGCAGTACAAACTCGACCTGGGTGTTGCCAGCAGTTCCGAGACCGAACTGCTGCTTGCATATAAGCAGTACTGCGTCGCAATCAGTGACATTAAAGACCAAACTGGTTATCCCTATACAATCAACTGGCCAGTTGCTCCCTTCTAATCCACCACTTTGGTAAACCCGATATCGGGATTGCATCATGCAATGGCGCGGCTTTTTAGCCGCGTCTGCAAAGTTGTGCTCAGTCAGACGATCGAAGAACGGGCAAATACTAAAGCTGTCTTTGCTTTCAGCGGCAAGATCGGTGTCGTCATGATTTTAATGTGTATTCCTCCGGGCATTCCTGTAATGCCCGCTTTCAGAGATGTCGTTTGAACGGACATAAAAAGCGAATAACTCACTCCTAGGAGGCGTGACATGACAAACGAGCAACAAGCGTTGGCGGACATGCCGATCTGGCTGGTCATCCTCCTTGCCATCGTCGGCGGGGTGTCTGGCGAAATGTGGCGCGCTGACAAGGAGGGCGCTCGCGGCTGGCCGCTTTTGCGCCGTCTCGCGCTGCGCTCCGGCGCCTGCATGATCTGCGGCGTCTCGGCGATCATGCTGTTGTATGCCGCCGGCATGTCGATCTGGGCCGCCGGAGCATTCGGTTGCCTAACCGCCATGGCCGGCGCCGACGTGGCCATCGGTCTGTACGAACGCTGGGCCGCCAAACGCATCGGCGTCTGCGAAGTCCCGCCGCGCGACCAGCCTTGACCTTGACTGTTTTCCGTGCCGCCATTTTGGCGGCAGGGCTTCGCGTGGACGATTGAAAAGGAGGTCATGTATGCCCACACCGATCCAGCAGCCGTCGCAATTGTTCACAGCCATCGTGACGACACTGCGCAACACTGCCGGACTCAACCTCAACGTCGGCAATCACGATGATTTTACACAACCGGGCGATCAGGCCTGGGTGTTGATCGACTTCGAACGGAATGGATCTGGAATGCGCGCCGCTGATGGGCGAATTGCCCATGTCATGACGCTGTCATTGCAAGTCATCCCGGCGCTTTCCGCGACGGCATTTGCAGCGTGCGATCTGATCGCCGTGCTGAAGAACCTGATCACCGACAACCGCTGGAACTTGCCCGGCGATCAATGCGATCTGCCGATGAATATCGATGGCTTGCCGTCATTGCTCATCCGCACCGAGCAGCCATACAAAACCTGGACGTTGTCATTCAACCAGACCCTCTACCTCGGCCCGACCTTGCTCGACGACCCGCTGGGTACGCCGAAATTTGCCCGCACCTGGGAAGTCAGCAACATCGACGACCCCGACCAATACACCGCGCTGGAGGCCTGACCGATGTTCGACGCAATACTGCGCATGCAGCTAGGCCCGATCATCGCACGGCTGGCCGAAATGGAAGCGGAAATCGAAGACCTGCACCGCCGCGCCGAAAGCTTTTGCCGGATCGGCATCTGCCAATCGGTCGATGCCGCCAGCAACACGTGTCAGGTGAGCCACGGTGGATTGCTGACGCCGGCCATCAAGTTTTTCAACCCGAGTGCCGGCGCACAAAGTGAATCGCGTATCCCGTCCGTGGGTGAGCAGTGTTTGTTGTTCAACTACGGCAGCGGCGAAAGCGGTGCGCAGTCGGTGGCGTTGTTCGGCTTGAACAGTGATCGCTTTCCGCCAACCTCGACGGTACCGACGCTGACCCGTCGAGTGCATCAGGACGGCAGCGAAAGCGGCTACGACGATGCCGCGCATACCTTGCATTGGCAAAACGGTCCGGCGACGTTCAACGGGTCTCGCGAATCGCTGCAACTGAGTATCGGCCCGGCACAACTGGCGATGACCCCACAGGCAATCAACCTGCAACTGGGCGCCGTCGGCCTGACCATCGACGCTTCGGGCGTGCACTTCAGCGGCCCTTTGGTCGATCACCAGGGCCGCGTCATCAGCCCCTGATTAAGAAGCCTTCCATGATCGGAATCGATAGAGACAGCGGGGCCACGGTCGACGACTGGCTGCAATTTGTGCAGCGCGCGACCCGGGCCCTGACCACGCCGCTGGGCACCCGGCAAAAACGGCCCTTGTATGGCTCGCTGATCCCCTCGCTGCTCGGGCAGAACCTCGGTGACGACGTGCTGCTTCTGGCGCAGAGCCACGCAGCGCAAGCGTTCTACAACAAGCAAAACGGCATCGATGATTTTCAGCCTCAAGTGATCGTCGCCACACGACAGGGCGCCGGCCTGTTGTTGCGTTTCGCCGGCACCTGGAAAAACCGTCAACAGACTTTCGAGGTAGTGACATGAGCATGTTGATCCCCGGCCAGAATCAATTGGCCGAACCCGCGCTGATCACCGTCGACGCCTTCGAGGACCTGCTCGCTGAATTCAAGACGTTTGTCGTCGAGTACGTCGGCGCGCGGTCGCCGGACAGCGCAGCGAAACTCAAAGTCAGCCTGGAAAACGAAAGCGAACTGCTGACGCTGGCGCTGGAAGCGTTCTGCGTGCGGCTGCAAACCCACGAACGCAAATACAACGCCCGCATCAAGCAGATGCTGGCGTGGTGGGCCACCGGCAGTAACCTCGATGCACGGCTTGCAGACATGGGCCTGGAGCGGCAGTTACTCGACCCGGGCGACCCGGCAGCGTTCCCGCCGGTGCCAGCGGTTTATGAAAGCGACGACGACGCCCGGTTGCGTTATTACCTGGCGCCGCATGCACCGGCGGCGGGTTCGCGGATGCAGTATCGCCGCGAAGTGTTCACCCTCGGCGAGCGGCCGACGGTGAACGTCGAATCCACTGAAGCCGGTGTGGTGAATGTCACTTACACCTTCAACCCGGACGGCTTCGCCGCGCAGGTCAAGGATGGCAATGGCCGCCGCACCGCGCCGGGTGAAGTGCAGGTCACCGTACTTGCGCGGGACGGTGACGGCACGCCGTCCGAGGCATTGCTTCAAGGCGTCCGCCAGCACTTCGCCCGACCGGATGTGCGACCGGAAACCGACCTCGTCACCGTCAAGGCCGCCGCCATCCAGCGCTACAAAATCCGCGTCGTCGCCAAGATCAATTCCGGCCCCGATTCGGGCCTGACCCAAGTCGCCGCGCAGCAACAATTGCAGGCTTACGCCGACAGTTGCCATCGCCTCGAAGGGCGGGTCGATCCGAGCTGGATCGATTACACGCTGCACAGCGCTGGCGCCGTGCAATTGCAGATTCTGGAACCGCTGGCGCCGATCGTGACGACGGCGTTTCAGGCGCCGTACTGCACGGCAGTCGAGGTCGAGGTGCTGACGCTATGAGTGAGCCAACGCAACGCCCGAGCTTGTTGCCGGCCAACAGCTCGGCACTCGAACGTGGACTGGATCTGGGCTTCGGCGCGCTACTTGATCGCATCGCACCGCCGTTCCCCGAACTGATGAACCCGAGCGAAACGCCGGTTGCGTTTCTGCCGTATCTCGCAGCGGATCGCGGTGTCGCCGAATGGAGCACCGCCGCACCCGAAGCGGAAAAGCGCCTGACCGTCGAACTGGCCTGGCCCACCGCACGCCAGGCCGGCACTCGCAGAGCACTGGAAAACGCCGCCAAGGGTTTGCAGTTAAGACCCGAGATCCGCGCCTGGTACGAACAAACGCCGCCCGGCGTGCCTTACAGCTTTTCAGTACGAGCCTTCAGCGACCAACCCTACAGCGAAGAAATCGACGCCCGTCTCGACCGACGTCTGGCGGATGCCAAGAGCGAACGGGATGTGCTGTCGGTCTCGGTGGGCCTCAGCGCGTTTGGCAATCACGTCATCGGTGCCGCGACGTTCTGCGGCGAACTGACCACGGTTTATCCGGTGTTCATCGAAGGGCTGGAAACCTCTGGCGAGGCGTTCATGGCCGCCGGTATGTACACCGTCGAAACATCCACTATTTATCCTCAGGGGGCCTGAATGGCTGACTATTACACCCTGCTCACCAACGCAGGGATTGCCTACGAAACGGCGTGCAAGGCCGCGGGCACGCCGATCAAGTTGACGCAAATTTCCGTCGGGGACGGCGGCGGCGCGGTCTACAACCCGGCCGCGACCGCTACTGCGCTGAAACGCGAAGTCTGGCGCGGGCCGCTCAATGCGCTGTTCCAGGACGAGAAGAATCCGAGCTGGCTGCTTGCTGAAGTCACTATTCCGCCGGATGTTGGCGGTTGGTATGTGCGTGAGGCCGGGCTGTGGGCTGATACCGGGATTCTTTACGCCATCGTCAAATATCCGGAGTCGTTCAAGCCGGTTCTGGCGACGTCGGGCTCGGGGAAAGAGTTCTACATTCGCTCGATTTTCGAGACCAGCAATGCGTCGCTGGTGACGTTGTTGATTGATGACACGGTGGTTAAAGCCACACGTGCCTGGGTCACGAGTTACCTCGCCGAAGAGCTTGGCAAACTGGATGGCAAGCAATCGGTGCGTGTTGCCGCAACCACCAATGTGGTGCTGAGCGGTGCGCAGCAGATTGATGGGGTGGCAGTGATTGCCGGTGACCGTGTGCTGCTGTCGAATCAGACTTTGGCCAAGGACAACGGCCTGTGGATTGTCGCCAATGGTGATTGGGTGCGAGCAACCGACGCCAACTCCAGCGGCAAGGTGACGCCGGGTCTGACGGTCATGGTCGAGGAGGGGACGGCAAACGGCGATTCGCTGTGGCACCTGACCACCAATGCGCCGATCACTCTTGGCACTACCGCGCTGAATTTCAAGATGTTGGCAGGGCGCACAGGGATTGCCGCCGGGACTTACAAGAGTCTGACGGTTGACGAATATGGCCGGGCGACTGCCGGGGCGAATCCGCAAACGTTGGCTGGTTTTGGCATCACTGATGCCCTCGGGATCAACGGAACAGCGGTTGCCGCTCGTAAGCTCGAAACGGCACGCAATATCTCAATCTCTGGTGCCGCGAGCGGCAGTGCGTCATTTGACGGATCGGCGGGCGCCAACATTTCCATAGCGCTTGCCGACTCAGGCATTTCCGCGGGTACTTACACGAAGGTTACCGTTAACACGAAGGGTTTGGTTACAGGAGGGGGAGCGCTTGCAGCGGCAGACATTCCGAACCTTGACTGGTCGAAAATCGGATCCGGGAAACCAGCCACTCTCGCGGGTTACGGGATAACTGACGCCTACACGACAGCAGGTACCCAGAACCTTGTAAACCAGACTTTTGCCGACTTCTCAGCCTCTAAAAATTTAGCCGCTCCCGCTTTTCTGAACGGGTTCTATGACGCTAACACCTCGCGTTACTGGACAGCTAACGGCAACTTATATGTCTCCATTGACTTCGCCCGAGGGGCCGCGATTGGAAGTCAATCAGCCCTTCTGTGTGTCCTGCCACCCGGTGCAAGACCACGATTCAGGTGTTGCGGTACCGGGGACTGGGTTACGTCGTCACCTCTGGCATTTGGTTACCTTTCCTGGTCACTGGAGACCAATGGGAACCTGACGATCGACTTGTCTGTGGGCGCGACGAACGGAGCTAGCAGCTATCAAGGTCAAATCCACCTCTGCACTCAATTAGCGTGAAGGCAAACCATGTATTACATCCTTGATTCAAAAGGGGGGTTTCGCTACTCCGATGCCACCAACAAAAACTACTCTGACTGGACGCTGACTCCAGTTCCCCAGCCTTGCTGGAGCCCGCGCTTTTCCGGAATACGGGACGATACAACCGGGGAATGGAGCGGTGTGTGGGTGCAGGAAGTGGAGCCCGTCCCTACAGCGGAGGAAATGTGTTTTCGAATCGATGCCTACGCTGACGAAATGCGCCGGCTCGTTGCTGTCGACCCGCTTCGGGCGGTCGAATACGAACGAACGGCGGCCGAGGCGCAAGCATTCAAAGACGCCGGCTATCCAGAAGATGCAGTGCCGCGCACTGTAGCTGCTTGGGCGATCATGGGGCGCACGGCTGAGGAAGCGGCCGATGGCATCCTGACCGAAGCCGCTAAATACGCAGAGGTGCTCTATCTCGTCCGTGAGCGACGCCTGGAGGCAAAAGAGCTGATCAGGCGCAAGCTTGCAGCGGGCGAAATCGATGAAGCTCGGCAGGTCGTCGACGATGCAATAAAGGCTATCCAAACGGCAGTTAGTGGTTCGCGTTCCTCAGAGGATCTTTGAACCGACTCGCCAGCCTGCCTGAATAAAAACGCCCCGCACTGTCGGGGCGTTTTCTTGTCCGCCAAGCCCCTCCCCACGAGGGGCTTTCCCGTTTATGGAGAAACGAAAAATGGCAACCCGCCAAACCTACACCGTGCTCGTCCCATTCCCCACCGGCGGTGGGCACTGGTCGAGCGTCGGTCAAGACCTTGATCTGCTCGACGTCGAGGCCAATGCCTTGCACACCGCCGGTCGACTGGAACTGAAAACCCCCTCCACCCAGGCCAAAAAGGCCGCTGCCAAGAAGGCTGACTGAACATGGCTGAGGTTCTGAACTTCGAGCACAACGGCATTACCGTCAATGCCACTGAATCCCCCGAGGCCATGGGTGGCCTGGGTGACAACGTCATCGGTCTGGTCGGCACTGCGCCGAAGGCTGATCCGCTGATTCCGCGTAACGCGCCGTTCCGCATCAACAGCTTCACTACTCACGCGCTGCTCGATCCGACCGGTTCGGAAGAGGGCACTCTGTACCACGCGGTTTATCAGATCCTCAAAGTGGTCAAGGTGCCGGTGTACGTGGTCATCGTCGAAGCGGGCGCGACCCCGGCCGACACCGTCAACGCAGTCATCGGCGGTGTTGAACCGGCGACCGGCCGCAAACTGGGTCTGGCTGCACTGGGCAGTGTCCCGGAAGACCTGACCATCATCGGCGCGCCGGGCTTCACCGGCACCAAAGCGGTGGCCAGTGAGTTCGCCTCGTTCGGCAAACGCATCAAGGCTCGTGTGGTGCTGGACGGCAAGGACGCTTCGGTCGCTGACCAAGTCTTGTACAGCCAGGAGCTGGGCGGCGCCGATCTCGGTTTCGACCGTTGCCTGGTGGTGCACAACATGCCGGCCGTGTACTCGAAAGCGGCGAAGAAAAACGTCTTCCTCGCACCGTCCAGCCTGGCGATTGCCGCACTGGCCAAGGTCAAGCAGTGGGAGAGCCCGGGCAACCAGGTGACCTACGCCGAAGACGTTTCGCGCGTCGTCGAATACAACATCCTCGACACCTCCACCGAAGGCGATCTGCTCAACCGTTACGGCGTCAGCTATTACGCCCGCACCGTGCTTGGCGGCTTCTCGCTGCTGGGTAACCGCTCGATCACCGGCAAGTTCATCAGCTACGTCGGTCTCGAAGATGCGATCAGCCGCAAGCTGGTCAAGGCCGGCCAGAAAGCCATGGCCAAGAACCTCACCAAGTCGTTCATGGATCAAGAGGTCAAGCGCATCAACGACTGGCTGCAGACCCTGGTCGCCGACGAAACCATTCCTGGCGGCAGCGTCTATCTGCACCCGGAACTCAACAGCGTCGAGAAGTACAAGAACGGCACCTGGTACGTGGTTATCGACTACGGCCGCTACGCGCCGAACGAACACATGATTTATCAACTCAACGCCCGCGATGAAATCATCGAGCAGTTCCTGGAGGACGTTCTCTAATGTTTACCAACCGCAATCGCCAGGCCATCGCGGCCACCCTGCAAGGCCTGCCGCTGTCGGCGACCGTGGAGGAATTTACCCCGCCGAAAATCGAATTCGACATGGAAGAGATGCGCGGCGGTCGCTTCATCGTCGAAGAAATGACCAAGGGCGGCAAAGCCCTTAACGCCAAGCTGACCCTGCAAGGCATGGGCACGGAAGTGATGCTGGCGCTGGGCGTAAAACTGGGTGACGACATCCTGCTGAACGTGCGTGAAGCCGGCCAGGATCAGGATGGCAACACCTGGTTCACCTACCACACCGTCGGCGGCAAGCTGAAATCCCTTGAGGAAACCGCGGTGAAGATGGGCGAGAAACCGAAGACCAACCTCGAACTGTCCTGCCGCACCTACAACCGCCTGGAAAACGGCGTGCCGGTGATCGACATCGACGTGCGCACCCAGAAGTTCGTGCTCAACGGCGTCGACATCCTCGGTGATGCCCGTCGTGCGGTGCTGATGCCGTAATCCGGCAAGCACACCGGGCACAAAACCTGTGGGAGCGGACCCCGTGGTGAGGGGATTCATCCCCGATGGCTGCGTAGCAGCCCAAAGTCTGTTTTTGTAAAACCAGCTTGGGGCCGCTTCGCGACCCATCGGGGATAAATCCCCTCGCCACAACAGCCCGCTCCCACAAGGGACTGCAACAACTCCCCCAAAGAATCACCAAGGAATTCATTCATGTCGTGGATGCCACCCAAGCATGATTTGTTGTCGCCCATCACTGGCGATGACGGCTCGCAAATCGAACAGATCCAGCTCAAGCCGCTGTTCTACGCCGCGCAGAAAGAAGCGCTGGAGCGTGCCGGTGATGACGAAGACGATCAGTTCTTCGAACTGGCGCTGCTTGCCACCGGCCTGTCGGTCAAGGAACTCGACCAGCTCAAACGCCCGGACTACGTGAGCATCGCCCAGTACGTGCACGAGATGTCGACCCGTCCGACCTCGTACTTTCTCGATCAGGTCGAGGATGCGGAAAAATCCACCGATCCTGATCAGGTGCAACTGCTGCAACCGCTCGCCGTGACCGGCCGCACCGTGACCTCGCTGTCGCTGGAAATGCCGGTGCTGCGCGCCACCAAAGTGATGAAGAAACTGAAAACGGCCAAGGAACGCGCCGAGTTCATCACCGCTCATTGCGCCGGCCTGATGATCCCCGATCTGGCCCAACTGACCGTCCCGGACTGGACCCAATTGCAGGTGCGCATAGACGATTTTTTAAACCAGCCGGCGGCCTACTTTCGGAACGCGACATCGAAGTAATCCTCGATATCGTCCCGCTCATTTACCCGGTAAGTGAGGCGGAGATTCTGGAATGGGACGCCGAAAAGGCGTTGCGCCGCTACGACATAGCGATCACTCGCCTTGGCGTGAAACAGGAGTAGAGCGGCATGGCAGATGATAACTATGCGTTGACGTTCACGAAGATCAACCAAGAGGCGCTGACGTCTACGACATTGTCTGGGGCGGGGGCTGATCTGGCAGGTTCGGCAAGGCTTGACGGTGGGTTCGCCGGGCTGAGTCGGACGCTGATCGATGCAACCGTCGAGTTGCGCAATTTGACGGCCCAACAGATCCAGCTCAGGGATGTGCTGGGATCGATACACGAGGTGCTGACCTCGCAGCGCTCGTTGCAACAGGCGATGAATGATCGGCAAGCGCAATTGGGCGCTACGGCCGCTGGCAGTGAGCAAAAAATACCGCGCAGCGCGGATGCTGGCGATCTTCCCCCTAGGCTTTTGCAAACGACCATCGAACTCGACGCTGCGATGGTGAAGCTTGGTCGGGTTGAAGGGCTTGATAGTCATCAGCGTCAATCTCAGTTGGTCATGCTGGAGAAAATGGCCACTGAAGAAAAAGTTGCCGCTGGCGGGACCACCGCCCTTGATCTGATCGAGGTCAAGCTCGCCGCCGCCAAGGCCGGGGTAGGGCGTCCGGTCGATAAAAGTGGCAACGTTGATCCGGTTGCCGGGCGAAAAAACCTGGTGGACTTCACCCGAGACACAGGCGTCACTGCGACAGCGTTTGGAATGAAGGCACTGGACACCGCCGATATGTTGATCGGCTGGCGTACCTCGATGAGCCTTGAACGACCAGAAACGCTCGATTTGGCCGACGCCGTCACTGTGCTCGGCGGTAGCCTGAGTGCTCCGATGGCTGACATCGGCGCGATTCTCGGCAGTTACGGTGCGTCGGGAAAACGGGCCGGGTTGTCCGTCGAGGAATCGGCAGCGTTTTCCGCGGCGTTGCTCAATGCAGGCGTCAACCGGGCGGATGCCGGAGTGGCGTTCGAAAAAATCACCACGACCCTGGCCTTGGGATAAGGCCACGCCTTCTCAACAGGCGGCGATGGTTCAGTTGGGGTTCAATCCAGAAACCCTGGCTGCCAATATGAAAGCCAATGCCCCTGACACAATCCAGAAGGTGCTTGAAGCACTTAAACAGAAAAACCCTGATCGACAATTGAGTTTGTCAAAGACGCTGTTCACAGTTGACCGGCCGATTATTCAATTGTTGGAGAACACCGGTGAAGTGCAACGCGCGTTTGCTCTGGTTAAAGACAAACAAAGCTATGCGAGTTCGGTTCATGGTGTAGAGGGGGGCGCGCTTAATCAGGCCTCGCTGACGCAATCGAATACATCGCAAGCGCGTTTGAATGCACTGGATGCGAGCCTTGATCGGTTGTCCGCAGGGTTCGGCAACGCCCTGGCTCCTTTAACCGATGGCGCGGCGGTGGTTCTCACGACGCTGATCAAGGGTGTGAGCGCCGCAGTAGAGGCGCTTCCGGCACTCACTGCCGGTCTGGCTCTGCTTGGCGTTGCAGCTTTACCGTTTGTGGGCGGCGCGTTGAAGTTGGGCGTGGCGTCGGTGCTCGACCTGGTTGCCAAGAAGCTGTTGCGTCTGGCGACGACGCGATTACCGACTGATATTGCCGACGCAATTACCGGCGATGACGATGGCAATGGACGCCGGGGCAAGAAACGCGCAGGTAGTGGACCCGGTCGACGCTCGCTGGCCAGAGCGCCGGCTCGTGCGACTGTCCCTCGCATCACCGGAGGCGGTCGCTTGGCAACTATGACGGCCAGAGTCGCGCCGCTTTTTGATCAGGTGAAAATCGGGCTCAAGCTCTGGGGTGATGACATCGCTGGCAGCAAGCTGGGCTCCAAACTAACAGGGCCGGCTGCCAAACTCGCTTCTCTGGCTGAGGGGGTTGGCGCCAGGGCCATGCCTTCGATTGCCAAAGCAATGCCCTTCGTCAAGGTCGGTGCGCCACTGGCCATCGCTCATGCCGCGTACACGGGACTGAAAGGCTGGCGTGAGGGCGATGATAAAGCGGTAAAAGGCGCCGCCGGCGAACTGGCTGGAACCGCCATTGGCGCCACCATCGGCACGTTCATTGCGCCGGGCATCGGTACTTTCATTGGTGGGACATTGGGTGGAATGCTCGGATCCTATCTGGGGGAACAATTGGCGACGCCTCCTGAGGACAAACTCGCCCCACCGGCACAGGTTGCCAAAGACCTGTCTAGCGCGCAGACCCAAAACCAGCAAATCACCTATGCGCCGTCGATACAGATCAGCGGCAGCGAAGTGGCCAGTTCCGAGAAGGTTGGCGCAATGATCTCGCAGGTCATGCAAAACCATTTCAACAGTCAGTTCATCCCGACGATGAGCACCAACCCCCTCGCCACCCGCCGCGACGCAGCCCTTACCGATGGAGTCGCCTGATGAAACAACAAATGGCACTCGGCAGTTTCATCTTCGGCCTGTCCCGCGAGTTTGCTTACAGCACGCTGGCGCGCAAATCCGACGGTGGCTGGACTGAACTGCAGATCCTCACCAGCAAACCCAAGTCCCATCAGACCGGACAGAAGCCCGAAACCCTGACCATCGGCGGCACCGCGATGTACGCCGTGGCCATGGAACGGCTCGATGAACTGCGGGCGCTGCAAGCCTTGAGAGTACCGCTGCCGTTGATCGACGGCATCGGTCGCAACTGGGGTTTGTGGCGGATCACCAGCGTTCAGGAAAACCAGAGCGAAGTCATCGATGACGGCACCGCGATGGTGATCAAGTGGGTACTCGAATTAGCGGAGTTCAACAATGCGTAAGGTCCGAAGCGTGGCCGGTGATTCGGTCAATCTGTTGCTCTACCGCGAGTCGGGTCGCTCAGACGATCAGGCCGAAGCCGCGTTGTGGAAACTCAATGCGACCCTGGCCGAACACGGCCCCGTTTTGCCGGCGGGCATCTGGGTGACGCTGCCGGAACTCGACAGCCGACCCGCCGCAATCAAACCGGTTTTGGCCTGGGACTAAGGAGGTTGCATGGCACAGGGATTTACCCCGGCGATCGAAATCTACGGCGCCAACCAGGCCTTGCTGAACCAGCGTCTGATCAGTTGGGAGCACATTGATGCTGCCGGGATGGAGTCTGATCAGCTGACACTGGTGATCGACCTGGAAGGCCTCGAAGGCTTGCCGACCCTGGGCGGAACCATCGGCCTGCGGGTGGGCTATCTGGAGTCCGGGCTGGTTGAAAAGGGCCAGTTCAAAGTGACTCGACTGACCCCGACGCTGTTCCCGTTACGCCTGACGCTGGTGGCGACCGCAGCGCCTTTCAGTGGCAAGGATGAGACCCGATTCAAGGAACGGCGCACGGCCAGTCATGGCCCGACAACCCTTGGCGGACTGTTTCGCGAGCTGGTCTTGCGGCACGGTTTTTCGCCGCGCGTCGATCCCGAACTGGCGCTGATCAGGATCACCCATGTCGATCAGTCGAACGAAACCGACATGGGCTTTATCACGCGACTGGCAAAGAAGTACGACGCGGTGGCCAAACCGTTCAACGACCTCTACGTGCTGGCGAAACCGGCGCAGCTGAAAAACCTATCGGGCCAAGTGATACCGGACGTCAGGCTGTCGGTAACCAGCAACAATCGACCGGGTGATCACGCCTTCATCAGCGCCACACTGGAAGAGACTGCCCGCACCCAGAATCAGGGTTGCAAGACCTGCTGTTGGGACGCCAATGCCGGCAAGCAGGTGGAGGTGAAAACCGGCAAGGCACCCTACAAAGTCATTCGCCAGAAACAGGCCAATGAAGAAGAAGCCAAAGCCATCGGCGAAGCCGAAGTGCGCAAGATGCTGCGCGAGAAATACAAGCTGAAGGTCACCTGTCCGGGCGATCCGCTGCTGGCTGCCGAAGGCCTGTTGGTGCTCGATGACACCTGGCCAGACTTCATGCGCGGTCGCTGGTCGATCGAAAAGGTCACCGCCAGCGGCAAGCGCGAGGAAAGCTATCGCTGCCTGATCGAGGCAACCGGCCTCGACCCCAAGGCGGACGCCAAAGCCTGATTCTGCGTGACCTCACAGCGACAGATATCCCTGTAGGAGTGAGCCTGCTCGCGATTGCGGTGTGTCAGTCAGCATCGATTCTGAATGTAAGTCCGCCATCGCGAGCAGGCTCACTCCTACATGAGTCCTGCGGTCACTCCCCTAATTCCGGAACACCACCATGAAGATCACCCCGATCCTCACGCAGCTGCGTGGGCAATGCCCTGGCTTTGCCAATCACATTTCGGTGGGTGTCGATCTGGCGTTGCTGCAAGGCAACCCTGATCTGCCGACACCGTCGGCCCACATCACACCGCTGGCCGATCTGGCCAGCAACAGCACCGCGCAAAACCTCACCAGCCAACCGATCCGCGATCGCTTCGACATCGTCCTCGCACTTGACGCAACCGACGCTACAAAAGCGCTGGATCTGTTGCATGACCTGCGCGCTGAAATCTGGCGCGCGCTGGTGGGGTTCAAACCGAGCAAGGACTACAGCGCCATCGTCTACGACGGCGGCGAACTGGTCTCGATCAACAGCAGCCGCGTGTTTTACCGGCTGCGCTTTTTTGCCGAGTTCCAGCTCGGACGCAATCTGCCCAGTCAGCCTGCGGAGAGTTGGCACGAGCGCGAACTGGACGGTTTGTCGTCCTTTACCGGGGCTACCGTGCGGGTCGATGCGATCGACCCGGCCGACCCCAACCTGAAACGCCCGGGCCCCGATGGGCGCGTGGAAATGACTTTCTCTGGAGACGTAACCCCATGAGCAATCGCATCACCGTACTGCCGGCCGAAGGCCGTGTCGTACCTGACCCGGAGGCGGGCGATCTGCTGCCGGCCGAAGGCCGTGAAGTGCTGGACAGCGCCTGGTGGCGCCGGCGTCTGGCCGACGGCGATATCACTATCAAAACCGCAAAAGCGGCTAAACCACAGGGAGCCAAATAATGGCGATCGGATTCAGCAACATCCCCGCGGACATTCGTGTTCCGCTGTTCTATGCCGAAATGGACAATTCGGCCGCCAATAGCGCGAGCTCGTCTCTGCGTCGTTTGATCGTCGCTCAGGTCAACGACAACATTGCCCCGACTGAAGTCGGCAAACTGGTGCTGGTCTCCAGCGTGGCGCTGGCCAAGAGCATCGGTGGCCAGGGCTCGATGCTCGCCTCGATGTACGAAACCTTCCGCAAGGCCGACCCGATCGGCGAGATCTGGTGCCTGCCGCTGCACAACACTGAAGGCGCCATCGCCAAAGGCGTGCTGACCCTGACCGGCACCGCGACCCAGGCGGGCGTGCTCAACCTGTACGTCGGTGGTGTGCGTGTGCAGGCCACCGTGGTCAACGGTGCCACCGCGGCACAAGCAGCGACTGCGCTGGCGCAGAAAATCAACGCCACGGCCGATCTGCCGGTGAGCGCTGCGGCTGCCGAAGGCGTGGTCACCCTGAACGCCAAATGGACCGGCGATAGCGGCAACGACATCAGCCTGCAATTCAATCGCCTGGGCAAGAGCAACGGCGAAGAAACCCCGGCCGGCCTGACCAGCGCCATCACCGCCATGACCGGCGGCGCCGGCGTTCCGGATCAGATCGCTGCCGTGGCGGCACTGGGTGACGAACCCTTCGAGTTCATCGCATTGCCATGGTCGGATCTGTCGACCCTCAACACCTGGCAAGCGGTCATGGATGACAGCACCGGTCGCTGGTCCTGGGCCAAGCAACTGTTCGGTCACGTCTACAGCGCCAAGCGTGGCACCGTTGGCACGCTGGTCGCAGCCGGCCAGGCGCGCAATGACCAGCACATGACCATTCAGGCGCTGGAGCCGGGCGTACCGCAACCGTTCTGGGTACAAGCTGCAGCACTGGCTGCGCGCACCGCCGTGTTCATCTCCGCCGACGCCAGCCGTCCGACGCAAAGCGGCAGCCTGCCGGGCGTTGATCCGGCGCCGGCCAGCGAGCGCTTCACCCTGACCGAGCGTCAGTCGCTGCTCAACTACGGCATCGCCACCGCTTACTACGAAGGCGGTTACGTGCGCATCCAGCGTTCGATCACCACCTACCAGAAAAACGCCTACGGTCAGGCCGACAACTCCTACCTGGACAGCGAAACCATGCACCAGTCGGCGTTCATCGTGCGTCGTCTGCAAAGCGTGATCACCAGCAAGTACGGTCGGCACAAACTGGCCTCCGACGGCACCCGTTTCGGCGCCGGCCAGCCAATCGTGACGCCAGCGACCATTCGCGGCGAGCTGATCGCGCAGTACGCCAAGCTCGAACTGGAAGGCCATGTGGAGAACGCCGAGCTGTTCGCCGAGCACCTGATCGTCGAGCGCGACGTGCAGGACCCGAGCCGCGTGAATGTGCTGTTCCCGCCGGATTACATCAACGGTCTGCGCGTGTTCGCACTGCTCAACCAATTCCGTCTGCAGTACGACGACGCGGCTTGATAACCGCGTTTAGCGTCAAGCATTCAGCCCACCTCGCGTGGGCTTTTTTATTCAAGGGAGTAACACCATGGGTCAACTGATTGCAGGCACCTGCTACGTCAAGGTCGACGGCGCGCAACTGACTATCAATGGCGGCTGCGAAGCCCCGCTGATGGCGGTCAAACGCGAAACCGTCGTACCCGGTTTCTACAAGGAAACCGACATCGCGCCGTCGTTCAAAGTGACCGCGCTGCACACCGCCGACTTCCCGCTGAAGAAGCTGATCGAAGGCACCGACATCACCGTCACCTGTGAATTCAGCAACGGCAAAGTCTACGTGCTGGCCGGTGCCTACCTGGTCGAAGAGCCGGTATCCAAGGGCGATGACGCCACCATCGAACTGAAATTCGAAGGCATCAAGGGGACCTGGCAATGAGCGGCGCCGTGAAGCTTCAAGTTGCGATCGAAGCTCACGGCGAGCCCCTGACCGAACTCGTCCTGCGCCGCCCGACGGTGCAGGAAGTGCGAGCGATCAAGGCGCTGCCGTACAAGATCGACAAGAGCGAAGAGGTCAGCCTCGACATGGATGTCGCGGCCAAATACATCGCCGTGTGCGCCGGCATTCCGCCGTCGTCGGTCAACCAGCTGGATCTGGCTGACCTCAACGCGTTGAGCTGGGCCGTTGCGAGTTTTTTCATGAGTGCGGCGTCGGCGCCATCACCGACCTGATCGCCGTCGCCTATGACCTGGCCTGGTTCTGGAAGGTTGACCCCGAACAGATGATGGCCAGGCCACTGGATGTGCTCCGCGAATCGCTGGAGCACGCGCAACGGATCAATGCGATGCAGCAGGTGCAGTGATGGCAGACGAAGAAAACAAAGCGAAAACCCCGGTGCTGCTGACGGGCATCGATGAACTGTCGCCCAAACTCGGCGCCCTGCGAGTAAAGGTCGAGAGCTTCAAGAAAAACCTCGAACAGACCGGCCTCGGCAAACTGGACATCAGCGGTCTGTTCAAGGGCGGCAGCGTGATCACGCCGTTCGTGGACGGCATCAAATCGGCGGCGGCGTTTCAGGGCAACTTGACTGAAGTCAGCGAGACGGCGAAAACCGTTGACCTGCCCGCCGCGCCGAAAGTCGCCGCGCAGAACATGAACGTGTTCAGTGCATCGATGGAGAAGGTGTCGGGCGCTATCGATACCGCGCTGGCGCCAGCGGTCGCAGCATTGGTCGTCGGGATTGAGCCGATGCTGACTCAGGTTGGCAGCCTGCTCGCGGACAACCCGCAACTGGTCGAAGGCCTGGCGGCGGGGGCGATGGCCTTCTCCGCGATGCAAACCGCCGTCACCGGGGCGACTCAGGTGTTCGACGTGATGAGCATGGTGCTCAAGACCAATCCGATCATGCTGATCGCCATGGGCATTGCGGTGGCGGCCGGTCTGATTGTGGCCAACTGGACGCCGATCAGCGCTTTCTTCAAGGGTCTGTGGGAGGGCGTGAAAAACATGGGGGCTAGTGCGATGGCGACGTTGCGCTCGATCCTCGATTGGCGCCCGCTGGATGCACTGGCGGCGCTGTGGTCACCGATCGCGGGATTTTTCTCCGGGATATGGGACAAGGTCAAAGCCGTCACTGCGCCGGTGATCGACTTTTTCAAATCGGTGTTCTCGTGGACGCCCGCCGGCATGATCCTGGAAAACTGGGCGCCGCTGACTGGTCTGTTTTCGGCGATCTGGGAACTGCTCAAGGCCTTGAGTGTGCCGGTGATGGCGTTTCTCAGAAACCTGTTTGATTTCTCGCCGATGCAGATGATCAGCAGTGCGTGGGGCGGTGTTGTCACGTACTTCGAACCGATGTTCGCCGGGCTGCGAAAAGTGGCGCAGTCGACTAAAGAGTTCTTCGTTTCGTTGTTCGACTTCTCGCCCATGCAGATGATCACCAGCGCTTGGGGCAGTGTCGTTGCGTACTTCCAGCCGATGTGGGCGGCACTGCAATCGGCCGTGCAAAGCACCCGAGAGGCTTTGCGGACGTTGTTCGATTTTTTTCCGATGGAAATGATCACCAGCGCCTGGGGCGGTGTCGTTGGGTTTTTCGAACCGATCTGGATGGCACTGCAAACGTCAGTGCAACAGGTCAAAGGCTTTTTCACCAGCCTGTTCGAGTGGTCGCCGCTGGAGCAGATTGCGCAGTACTGGCAGCCGATCGGTGAAGTATTTTCGGCGCTGTGGGATGTACTGCTGGCGTTGTCCGCGCCGGTCGTGGATTTTCTGCACACCCTGTTCGAATGGAAGCCCCTGGATCAGATCATCGAGAGCTGGGGGCCGATCACCGAGTGGTTCGGCGAGTTGTGGCAAAAACTGCAAACCGTCATCGCGCCGATCAAGGAACTGTTCGACGGTGGTTTCGCCGGGTTGATCGCCAAGGTCACCGGCAAGGTCGAAACCCTGACCCAAGCGCAACGCCAGACCAATGCCGAAGGCAAAGGTGAATTGGCCCCAGCGTTTTTTGGCGCAACCCCTCAAGCGCCGTCCACCGGGGCGTTGCAGGGCGGCTCCTTGCCGCAATCCTCCAGCGCTCTGATCCAGCAAAGCGCCGCCAACAACCGGACGCAACTCGAAGGCGGCCTGACCGTGCGCTTCGAAAATGCGCCGGCCGGACTGCGCACCGATCAACCGCAAAGCAATCAACCAGGGCTGGCGCTGTCGTCGCGCATCGGCTATCGCTCGCTATCGGCAGGAGGTTCCAATGAACTGGCGTGACCGTTTGTTGCCGGCATCCTTTCGTGGTGTCGGCTTTTGGATCGATCAGGCGAAAACCCCGGTCGGTCGCAAAGGTCAGTTGCATGAGTACCCGCAGCGTGACCTGCCGTTTTTCGAGGACCTCGGTCAACAGGCCAAGACCCACGACATCACGGCATTCATCATCGGTGCCGATTGCCTGGAGCAGCGCGACAAGCTGCTCAAGGCACTGGAAGCGGGTAGCGGTGAACTGGTGCATCCATGGCTGGGACGCCTGCAAGTCAAGGTCGGCGAATGCGACATGACCCACACCCGCCAGGACGGCGGGCTGGTCACTTTTACCCTTAAGTTCTATCCCGATAAGCCGTTGCCGTTTCCGACTGCAACTGTCAGCACCCAGAAAGTCTTGCTGGCCAAAGCCGACACCTTGCTGGGTTCGGCGGTGGCGCGCTTCGAGCAGGCGATGACGCTGATCAAGGCTGCGCGGATCGGCATCGCCAATTTGCGCAACAGCCTCACCGGGGTTTACGAGGTGATCAAGGAACAGCTCAAACCGTTGATCGAGCAGTACCGGCAGATCACCGAACTGGTCAAAGCGGTCAAGGAGTTGCCCAAGGAAGTGGCGGCGGAATTCAAGGGCTTGCTCGGTGATATCAAGGAGCTGAAGGCGTTCGCGAAGGAGGGCTATCGTGGCGTGATTGCCGACGTCTCCCAACAACTCGAAGCCATCCGCAAGGCTGATGCGCCGAAGATCACCACGGGCAAGGACACCAACGCAGCAGCGCAGGCGATGGCCGATCTGGTGCAGGACACGATGCTGGTCAAAGTAGCGCAATGGGTTGCGTCGATGCCAGTGGCGGCCCCTGCGGTGAAACTGTTGTCGACACCTTCGGTGGCGCATCAGGCGGACCAACCGGTGACCCGTCAGGAAGTGCCGGTGACCGATGAGATGAAAGCGCTGCAAAAGGCTGTCGGGGTGGCAATCGATCCGATGCTGGACAAGGCCGACCCCAAGCACCACCAGGCAATCAATGATGTGAAGGAAGCGCTGATTGCGCACCTCAAGGCCGTGGCGTCATCCGGTGTGCGACAGGTCACTAAATCGTTCCAGGAAAGCCTGCCGGCGCTGGTCGTGGCTTACAAGCAATTTGCCGATGCCACACGGGTGACTCAGGTGACTCAGAGTAACGCGATGAACCATCCGGGCTTTTCACCCAATGACGTGAAAGTCTCCAGGGAGTAGACCATGAGCGACATGGACAACCGCGTCACGCTGACGGTCAACAACCTGGAATACGGCGGCTGGAAAAGCGTGGAAATCACTGCTGATCTGGAGCGCCAGTTTCGTACCTTCAAACTCGACATCACCTGGCAATGGCCGGGGCAAACAGTGGATCAGCGGATCAAACCCGGCGACCCGTGCGAAGTAAAGATCGGCAACGATCTGGTGCTTACGGGGTACGTGTTCAAGGCACCGATCCGTTACGACGGCCGGCAGATCGGCCTGACCATCGAGGGCAGTTCCAGGACGCAGGATCTGGTCGATTGCGCCGCCACCAACCGGCCCAATCAATGGCAGGAACAACCGTTGCTGAGCATCGTTCAGGCCTTGGCGATGGAATACTCGCTGATGGTGGTCAACCAGATTCCCGAGACTGCGCGACTGGCCAAACACACGATTGTGCCGGGCGAAACGGTGTTCCAGTCGATCGACCGTTTGCTCTCGCTGTTCCGGGTGTTTTCCACCGATGACGAGCAGGGTCGGCTGGTGCTGGCCAAGCCCGGCAGTGGCGGTCGGGCGAGTGATGCGCTGGAGCTGGGCAAGAACATTTTGTCGGCCAACGCGCCGATGGATCACAGCCAGGTGTTCTCCGAATACCGGGTGATCGGTCAGCAAAAAGGTTCGGACAAGAAGAGCGGGGCGGCAGTCAGCGAAGTGGAATCAACGGCTGCCGATCTGTCTTTCAAACGTCGGCGCACGACGATCATCAACGAGGGCACGGCGCTGACCTTCGAGTTGGCTCAGCAACGTGCCCAGTGGGAAAGCGCGACCCGCATGGGCCGGGCGCAGACCACCACCTATCAGGTGCAAGGCTGGCGCCAGTCCAACGGTGACTTGTGGCGCCACAACACGCTGGTGAAGGTCACGGATCCGGTACTCGGGTTTGATGGCGACATGCTGATTTCCAAAGTGACGTACTCGCTGTCGGCGCAAGGCTCGGTGACGACCCTGCAAGTGGCGCCGCCGCACACCTTCGATCCCGATCCCACGCCTCCGAAAAAAAAACAGGCCTGACACAGGTCCCTGTGGGAGCGGGCTTGCCCGCGATAGCGGTGGTTACCGTAAACACTTCTTTGCCTGACACACCGCCATCGCGGGCAAGCCCGCTCCCACAGGTTTTGTGTTGGCAAAGCCTTGAGGACATCCCATGAGCCTACTGACACGCCTGCTGGCGCGCGGCACTGTCGTGCTCGCCAATTCGGCATCCAAGCTGCAATCGCTGCAAATGCGCCTTACCGCCGGCGAAGTGAACGATGACCTCGAACACTTCGAGCCGTATGGCTTCACCAGCAATCCACTGGCTGGCGCCGAAGGGATCGTCACGTTCCTCGGCGGTGACCGTTCCCACGCCATCGCCCTGGTGGTCGCCGACCGTCGCTATCGCCTGCAATCGCTGGCTGCCGGCGAAGTGGCGATCTACACCGACGAGGGCGACAGGATTCACTTCAAGCGCGGACGGATCATCGACATCGAAACCGCCACGCTGAACATCCGCGCCAGTACCGCCGTGAACTTCGATACGCCAGTGATCAACCAGACCGGCAAGATCGTATCCACCGGTGATCAACTGGCCGGCGGCATCAGCCAGATCAAACACGTGCATGTCGGCGTGCAGGCCGGTAGCGGCCAGACCGGCGCGCCGGCAGGAGGCAAGTGATGCTGATCAGCCCGAACCTCCACGCCGCACTGACCCGATCCGTACTCATCAGCCTGTTTACCTGGCGCCGCGCCGCCGATGACGATGCCCTCGACGACGAGGAGCGTTTCGGTTGGTGGGGCGACACTTTTCCCACCGTCGCCGATGACCGTATCGGTTCGCGGCTGTGGCTGCTGCGCCGGGTCAAGCTGACCCGACAGACCCAGATGGACGCCGAGTTCTACGCTCGCGAAGCCTTGCAATGGCTGATCGACGACGGCCATTGCAGCGCCATCGACATCATCAGCGAACGCCTCGACGCCCAGCGCCTGAACCTGCGCACGGTCCTGACCCTGGCCGACGGCGAACGTCTGGACATCAACCCCGATAACAGTTGGCAGGTGATCTATGCCGTTTGAAACTCCTTCGCTGCCGGTGCTGATCAAGCGCACCCAAAGCGACCTGGCCGGCGATTCGCTGCGCCAGTCCGATGCGCAAGTGCTGGCCCGCACCTTAGGCGGCGCGGCTTATGGTCTGTACGGTTATCTCGACTGGATTGCCGAGCAGATCCTGCCGGACAAGGCCGACGAATCGACCCTGGAACGCATCGCCGCGTTGCGCCTGAACCAACCGCGCAAACCTGCGCAAGTGGCCACCGGCAGTGTGAGTTTTACTGCGACGGCGGGTGCCGTGCTCGACGTTGACACGTTGCTGCAATCCAATGATGGCCGCACCTACAAAGTCACCGCCGCGCGCACCACCAGCAATGGCAGCAACAGCACCACGATCGCTGCGCTCGACGCCGGCAGCCTCGGCAACGCCGACGCGGGTCTGACGCTGACGCCGGTGCAACCGATTGCCGGCGTTGTCGGCAGCAGTTTCGTCGTTCTGGCGCCGGGGCTCAGTGGCGGTGTGGCGCGAGAAAGTCTGGAGTCGTTGCGCTCGCGGGTGATTCGCTCCTATCGCGTCATCCCCCACGGCGGCTCGTCCAGCGACTATGAAACCTGGGCGCTGGAAGTGCCGGGTGTGACCCGCGCCTGGTGCCGTGGCGGCTTGCTCGGCCCGGGCACGGTGACGGTGTTCATCATGCGCGACGACGATCCGCAACCGGTACCGAACGATGAGCAACTGGCCGAGGTTCAGGACTACATCGAACCGCTGCGTCCGGTGACTGCCGAGGTGCATGTGCAGCGACCGATTCAGGTGCCGGTGGTCTATCGCTTCAAAAGCGTCAACCCCGACACCACCGCCGTGCGTGCGGCGGTCGAAGCGCAGTTGCGCGATCTGCACAACCGCGAGGCCGATCTCGGCGTGCCGCTGCTGATCAGCCATATCCGCGAAGCCATCAGCAGCGCTGGCGGCGAATACGATCACACGCTCACCGCACCGGCGGCTGACGTGCCTGCCGGCAAGAGCGAACTGCTGACTTTCGGAGGTTGCGTATGGGGGGCATAAGAACCGCCGCGCAATACCAGGCGCAACTGCGCGCCTTGCTGCCCGCCGGTCCCGCTTGGGACCCGGAGCAAGTCCCGGAACTCGAAGAAGTCCTGCATGGCGTCGCCGTCGAACTGGCACGCCTCGACGCCCGCGCCGCCGACCTGCTCAACGAAATGGACCCGGCCGGAGTCAGCGAACTGGTGCCGGACTGGGAACGGGTGATGGATCTGCCCGACCCATGCCTCGGCGCCACGCCACTGTTCGACGACCGCCGCCTCGCCGTACGCCGGCGTTTGCTCGCGGTCGGCAGTCAGGCCGTCGGTTACTACCTCGAAATCGCCAAAAGCCAGGGCTACCCCAACGCCAGCATCACCGAACTCGAAGCCCCACGCATGGGCCGCGCGCGTTTTGGCGCGGCGCATTTCGGCACTTGGGAAGCGCAATTCATGTGGACGCTCAACACCGGCGGCCGCTTGCTGCTCGGCCGGCGTTTCGGCGCGAGCTACTGGGGCGAACGCTTCGGCGTCAATCCGGGCTCGGCGCTGGAATGCCTGATCCACCGCAGTGCGCCGGCGCATACCAAGGTGCATATCAATTATGACTAGGGGGGAGTGAGCCATGGATTATCCGAACAGTGTGCCCAGCGCCGGTTTGGTGAACGGGAAGTTTGTTGATGAGAACCCGATGACCGGAACCCCGGGATCGTTGATTCCGGCGGATTGGGGGAACGGGGTTACCCAAGAAATTATCAACGTGATCAATGCCGGTGGACTGACCCCGGACGAGAAGAAATATGATCAGCTGTTGCAGGCGATTCAGAGCGTTTCGGCCAAGGGCTGGAATCTGGATTCGGCGCTGCCGATTGGCGCCTTGCCGACTGCGACCGTGGCGACATCGGACGGTCGCCTCCCTATCACGCCGACTGCGTTTGCCACCAGTGGCGGGCGGTTATCCATTCTGCCCGGTGTGTTGGTCAGCCTCGGCCAGGAAGTACTGGCAGGTCAGTTGGGGCGTCCGCGTACCTTTACGACACAAACCTGGAGCAGTGCTGATCTGTTGCCGAATTCCGGCTACTTTTTGCGCGCACAAGTGGTCGCTGGTGTGCTGACCTTCTATACGCAGCGCGGCACGATCTACGATGCTACACCGGAAGGCTTGAAGGGCACGATCAACGGGGCGGCGGGAGGCGGTTTCCAGTCGACGCCTCTGGATATTTGTCTGGCATGGGTGGTGACAGCAGGACCCGGGTCGGTGCCAATTGTCAGGCCGATCTACAACCGGAGCCGGTTGACGTGGACGCAGACAGTTAACGGCAATGGTGTGGTTTACCTTCCACTCGATCCACATGCGCGGGCGGCGCGGCTGGTGGTGGGCAATCCGACGCCGCATCCGACGGCTATCAGTTCTGTCGGGTTTGCACCCGCAGGGTGGCTCGGCGGCAATTACTGTTTCTTGAACCCGACGATTGGAACATCCAGTAACTGGGACGGCTGGGCAACTGCAAATGCACCTGTATTGATTTTCTCCAGCAACGTGGTGAGCGACACGACCGTTTCGACACTCACTGCCAGCTTTGACCATGCTGAATTGCGCTCGCTTTGGCAGAGCTACCAGACAGAACACACTTGGGGCGCCAGCAACGCCGCAAGCGATGAACTGTTGTTCAGCATGGGGCTCAAGAGTCACGGTTTGTCTGACTATGCATCGGGTATCGCTGTCAATTTCACAGCAGCGGTCAATATCAGTTTTTCCTGGGAGTTGATCCGATGATCATCATTCAAGAACTGCATCAGTTCGAGGACGGTCTGCGCCCGGCACAACCTTCTGTTGCTCATGATTGGGATGGCGAAAAATGGCAACTGAATTCCATCAGAGCCGCCGAGCTGGAACAGCAGGAAGCCGAGCAGCTGTGCAGCAAAGTCGATGCCGCCGCTGACAATGCTCGTACCGCACTGGCCGGCGACCCGCTGAAAGCCATGGAATACGCCCAGGCAGCGGCCGACGCGCAGGCCTATCAGGACGCCGGCTACCCGAAAAAGGAAGTGCCGCTGTCGGTCGCTGCCTGGGTGGTCAAAGGTCGTACAGCCAAACAGGCTGCCGAGCAGATTCTTGGCAAAGCCGATCAGTTGACCGATCACCTCCTGAGTCTGCGCACCTTGCGCCTGAAGGCCAAAGCGCAGATTCGCGCGCAGGCTGCCAAGGGCAAAATGGATCTGGCGCGCAGCGCTGGTGACGAAGCATTGGTCGCCATTCGCGAACTGGTGAGCGGTCTTTCCAGCTAAGTCGCGCAGCCTTCGTTCAGCGTCACCCAAGCCCACTTCAATGTGGGCTTTTTATTTTCAGAAAACCGACCCTGACAGGCACTCGGAAAACGCCGTGCCGACGTTGGTCATTTGTCATTTCAAAGGAACGAACAACCTATGGATTATCCCAAAAGCGTCCCCAGCGTCGGCCTGGTCGATGGCCGCTTCGTCGATGAAAACCCGGTGGCGGGCACGCCGGGATCTCTGATTCCGGCGGTGTGGGGCAATGCGGTCACAGAGGAAATACTCAGCGTTGTCACTGGAGCGGGACTGATGCCCGCTGAAGGTGACAACCGGCAGTTGCTCAAAGCCTTGCAAGTGCTGTTGGCATTGGCCAGCCCGATGGCAACGTCGGTGACCAGTGTGTCGGCCTCCAAAGCGTTGGCGGCAAATGAGCTCGGGTTGGTGCTCGTCAATGCGAGCAGTGGTGCGACCACCATCAGCCTGCCGTCGGCGGACCTTGCCTTGGGTGTTCGCGACGTCATAGTTCGTCGGGTCGACAACTCGACATCGCGCTTGGCAGTACGCGCGTCTGGCACCGACAAAATCAGATTTCATACCCATCTCGCCGCTGCCGGTTACCCCTTTTTTGTCCTGATGGGTTCTGGTGACTGGTGGCATCTGCGCAGTG
Organism: Pseudomonas sp. FW305-7; assembly: GCF_058786735.1. Lineage (NCBI taxonomy): Bacteria > Pseudomonadati > Pseudomonadota > Gammaproteobacteria > Pseudomonadales > Pseudomonadaceae > Pseudomonas > Pseudomonas sp. FW305-7. The sequence continues at coordinate 18,989 of NZ_JBYSZA010000017.1, read as the reverse complement.
ATGGTGCAGGCAACTGGTGGCCGATCGGACGCTTCGATGGCACGCCGTTGGGCCGGGCTGTCTTCGAGACCACAGCACTGCTCAACCCCGGAGGTTACGGCCCGCTTAACGGGGCGATATTCGGTCGCAGCGACTGGCCGTGGTTGTGGGATCACGCGCAGCAGTCCGGCGCCCTGACCACTGAAGCCGCGAGGGTCGGGGCCGAGGGTGGCTGGACCAGCGGAGATGGCACGCTGACCTTTCGCGGGCCGGAGGGTCGAGGTGAGTTCATCAGAGTGTGCGATGAGGGGCGTGGGGTTGATGCCGGTCGCTCGATTGGGAGTTGGCAGGTCGACATGTTCCGTTCTCATCGACACGAACTCAAAAGCGACATGCTGGGCGTTCCGCTGGTGTCGGCACCGAACGCGGCGCCTGACGCCTTGTTTAATCAGGCCAACATCAGTCTCGGGTTTACCGAAAACACCGGCGGTGTCGAAACCCGTCCGCGCAACATGGCCTATCCCGGCAGGATCAAACTCATCTGACACCGCTGCTCTGCGGCATTTTTCAGCTATAAAAGGAAGTGAACAATGACTTACTACTATGTTGTAAACGAAGCGACCAAAGAAATGACCGGGCCGATCGAGTTACCGATTACGCCTGGAATAGGCGTTCAGGTTCCCGGCAATGTGATCGAGTTGGCGGAACAATTGCCACCTGCTGAACCTGGCTATGTCTGGGTATGGCGCAATGGTATCGCCTCCCAAATGGTCGACTTGCGCAACACGATTGTCTATTACAAAGACACCGGCATGGCTACCTATTGGTCGGAGTTAGGCCCACTGCCTGACTCTCTGACATCCAAGGCGCGCCCGGGCGAATACTACGTCTGGAAGGACAATGACTGGGAACTGGATCTGGAGGCGCAGCGCGCTGCCTCCGTTGCACGGGCGAATGTCGAGCGCGACAAGTGTCTGCAAGAAGTGGTCATTCGTGTAGCCCCTCTGCAATACGCTTATGAGTTGGGTGAGGCATCCAGTGATCAATTGACGGTATTGCAGGCCTGGAAACGCTATGCACTGAAGTTGGCAAATATTGAACTGCAACCTGACTATCCATTGTCCATTGACTGGCCGGTAGCCCCTGCAAAGCTGGTTGTATCCCCCTCCGTCTGACTGAACCTGCCCACTAACTGCGTTACAGGTGGCCTCTTGCTGCCGGCATTCGGCTGCCTGTAAAAAACTGGAGACTCGGAAGTGGACTATCCAAAAACCGTTGCTGGTGTTGGCTTGGTCAACGGCGGCTTCGTCGATGAAAACCCGCTCGCCGGAACACCGGGATCGTTGATTCCCGCGGCGTGGGGCAACAGCGTCACCCAGGAAATTCTCAATGCGATCAAGGCGGCCGGACTTACGCCGGATGAAGCCAGAACCGATCAACTGGCCAGCGCAATCGGTGCACTGGTCGACTTCACCAAACTGAAAAACACCCCGACCACTTTGGCCGGTTATGGCATCACCGATGCGGTGGGACGGCTGCTGGCAGTTCGGCAGTTCGAGACGGTCGGGATCACGGTTTACAAGCCTAACCCCAAGGCCAGACGTATTCGTGTTCGACTGGTGGGGGCCGGTGGATCTGGCGGCGGTTGTGCATCTGTCGCCTCCGGGAACCTGCGTCTCGGTGGCGGCGGTGGATCGGGGGCCTATGCGGAGAGTCTGTATGACGTGACTCCCCAGATGCTTGCCGCCGTGCCCGTTTCTTTGGGGGCCGGTGGAGCTGCCAGCACTACGATGGGGCAGGTCGGCGGTGGGGCTTCCTTCGGCTCCTACATGAGCGTTACAGGAGGCGGCGGCGCACAGATCCTGAACATCGATACGACAACCTCATCCTCGGGGTACGTTCAGGGTGGCACTGGGGGTCAAGACGCCGTGGGCGGCAACCTTGCCAATGCACGGGGTCACACCGGTGGCTACGCAATGTTCAACGGCAATTGGGGAATGCTCTCCGGAGGCGGAGCTGCCAGCCCGTTTGACGGTGGCGGCCCGTACAGGGGCGTACACAATCCGGGTTTCGCAGGCGTCCGAGGCTCGGGAGGCAGTGGCTCTTGCTCGTCAAATCCGTCGAGTTCATTCGTCAGCGGCGCCGGCGGCAACGCCTTCTGTGAAATCTGGGAGTACGAGTAATGGCCGTTTATGCACGGATCGAGAACGGCGTGGTCGTCGAACGGATCGACGCCGGTGACTACGCAATCAGCCAACTGTTCGCGCCGTCTTTTGTCGAGTCGATGGTGCGAGTGCCGGATGGCCAGGCGGTCGAAATCGGCGCGCCGATCAGTCAGTTGCCGACAGCTGCCGAACCACTGCCCGCGCAGCAAAGTCCGGTGATCCTCCAGGCGCCGGTTGTTGCAGATCAAGCGCCTGCGGCAGCGGAACGTAGCTGGCGTCAGGCATCCCTGTCAGCGACTGAATGGCTGGTCACTCGCCATCGCGATGAGCAGGAACTGGGGCGTGGGACCTTGCTCAAGGCTTCGCAATATCTGGAACTGCTCGAGTACCGACAAGCGCTGCGCGACTGGCCTGATTCAGCGCTTTTTCCCACAGCGGATTCCCGGCCATCTGCGCCGCTTTGGCTGGCCAGCGTGATTGGCTGAGGCCTGCGCACCCACTGTATTTCAATCAAGGAGATTAACCTTGGACTATCCCAAAAGTGTACCCAGTGTCGGGCTGGTCAACGGCCAGTTTGTCGATGAGGACCCAGTTGCCGGAAAACCCGGTTCGCTGATCCCGGCGACGTGGGGCAACAGCGTCACGCAAGAAATTCTTAACGTGGTTCAGGCGGCCGGCCTGACACCGAATGAGTCGTCGAACAATCAGTTGCTGGGGGCATTGCGCAGTCCGGCATTGTTCATGACCGCCCCGCAGTTTGATGGCGGACGCTCGGCAGCAACGTCCGAGTTTGTGCAGCGGGCGTTGGGCAATTATGCAAGTGCGCGTGGGATATCCGCCGCCACGCAATTGACCTTGTCCGATGTCGGCTGCTCGATCGGTCTGGGTGGTAACGCAGCGTATACCGTGACGCTTCCGGATACCGCTGCGGTGCCGAGTGGCGCCACGATCAGCCTGCATTGCCGCAATAGCGCACCTGTCACGGTGGCCAGTAAAACCGGCACGCAGATCAGTCCTCAAGGGGCTTATCTGACGTCGATCGTAATGAACAATGGTGAAAGTGCGAACTTCGTCAGAGAGTCCGGTGTGTGGGTGGTTTATGGCACGGCTGCGCTGAAGTACTCGGCCAATTACGCCGCACAGTTCGCCACATCGGGATATCAAAAGCTTCCCAGCGGTTTGATCGTGCAGTGGGTGACGGGTGGATCCGATGCGAATGGCAACATGACGGTGTCGTTGCCGATCAGGTTTCCCAATGCTGTCCTCGGAGGTATTGCCAATGAAGGTAACCCGGCAGGATGGAGTGCCGCCAATGTCACCGTTTGGGCATTTGACGGTGGGAGCTCCACGACAACGACAGCGGTCGCTAGGGTCCGAAGCGTTCTGGCTTCAAGTGTAAAGGTTGATTCGGGCATTTCGGGCCGCATTCTGGTTTGGGGGTACTGAGCATGACGATTTACTTTTATGCAAAAAGTCTCGGCTTTGATCGAGTTGACAGCGCGCTTGCGGAACTGCCTGAAGGGGCAGTGGAGATTACCCAAGCCCAATACGTCGAGCTGTTTGCCGGGCAGGCAAGCGGCAAAGTCATTAGCGCCAGTGCCAGCGGTCAACCTGTGTTGACCGACCCTGTTATTTCCACGATTGCCCTTGCCAGCCATGAGCGCGCATGGCGTAACAAAGTGCTGCAAGACACCCAATGGCTGGTGCTTCGCGACGCTGAAGAGCTGGACGTTGGTGAGGGCACCACTCTGCTCGCCGAAGAGTTCAAACAACTGCTGGCTTACCGACAGTCACTACGCGAGTGGCCCAATGACCCGGATTTTCCGGATGCACGCTCACGCCCGGTTGAACCCGACTGGCTGCAAATCTTGCTGCAAACGAACGGCTGAGTCGTCGCGGATCTGAAGAGGAATTAGAGTGGATTATCCAAGAAGCGTCCTCAGCTCTGGCTTGGTCGACGGCAAATTTGTTGACGAAGACGCGATAGCCGGAACGCCGGGATCGCTGATCCCTGCGAGCTGGGGCAACAGTGTTACTCAGGAAATACTCAGCGCGATTACCGCGGCTGGTTTGAAACCGGACGAACTACAGACTGATCAATTGGCTCAGGCGATCCGGCAATTATCCAAACCGGATCCGTTGCAACAATTTCCGGTACAGGTGTATCGCAGGAATGTGCTGATCAATGGCGGGTTCGAAATCTGGCAGCGCGGAACGACAAACCAAGGCCCGAACATCGGTGGTTATGTGGCAGATCGCTTTCGCTGCGACTGGAACGGTAGTGCTGCGGTGAATATCAGTCGTCAGGTTTTTCCTCTCGGGCAAACTGACGTTCCTGGCGAACCGGCCTGTTTTCTGCGTTGGCAGCAAACAGCGGCCGGGGCTGGAGCTACCACCCACAAGGTTTCCCAGAGTATCGAGTCGGTCAGAACCCTTGCGGGTAAAACCGCTACGTTGACATTTTGGGCGCGCTCCGACGCGGTTCGACCATTAAGAGTCGCGATTGCCCAGCAGTTTGGTGCGGGGGGCTCGGAAGCAGTTGTAAAAGTTGTAGATGTTTTTCAACTGAACACGACGTGGACTCGACACACCGCAACCTTCCAAGTGCCTGCTATCGCCGGAAAGATGAAGGGAGTCAATGATTGTCTGACATTGTCATTCGACTTGCCGCTGAATGTATTGCAGACAGTGGATCTGACCCGGATCCAGTTGGAAGAGGGGCCCGTTTCCACTCCCTTCGAATATCGTTCCTTCGCAGAAGAACTGTTGCTCTGTCAGCGCTATTTTGAAAAATCCTTTGTGAACGGGCTGGCGATAAAAGCGAATAACGGTACCAACACGTGTACTGCGACTTTCACTCAAATTCCCACGGGAAATACCGGCCAGTACGGAATGACTATCGGCTTTCTGGTACAGAAACGAGTACAGCCGACTGTAACCGCCTATTGCCCGGGCGAAAACAGTAACCAAGTCTGGAATCAAGCGATGAGCAAGGCTTGCACCGGTACCACTCTCCAAAGTGTGGCAGAGCGCGGTCTTTCGTTTGCCACTGTTACGCCTGTCGGCAGTGCGCCAGGGCAGACTTTGCAGTTGGAATGGACAGCGGACGCTGAAATCTAGGATTGAGCTTATGACATATCAACTGACTGCTTGCGGGGTGCTGCGCATTGAAGACTCAGCATTCATTCCACAGGATTCAACCAATCGCGACTGGCTTGAGTATCAGGCGTGGCTGTTAGCGGGCGGGCAAGTACTGCCAATGGGCGGAACACTTGAAGCTGATGTTCCGGGTGGCACCCTGAAAACTCTGGCAAATAAATGGCTGGCAGGCATTGCCCGTCCGTCGTGATTCAATCGGGGCAATATCCAGGGAGGATCAAGCATTATGCAAATAACTGAAAACAACCTTTTAACCATCATGCCCAACGCCCGCAGCCAAGCGGGCGTTTTTGTTTCTGCGCTCAACTCTGCGATGGCGCGCCGTCGCATCGACTCACCCAAACGTGTCGCTGCGTTTCTCGCGCAGATCGGTCACGAGTCGGGCCAGTTGCAGTACGTTCGGGAGCTGGGCAACAACCAGTATCTGAGCAAATACGACACCGGCACGCTGGCGCTACGCCTGGGCAACACGCCCGAGGCGGACGGCGATGGCCAGAGGTATCGTGGTCGCGGGCTGATCCAGATCACAGGTCGCAGTAACTATCGCCAATGCAGCGTTGGATTATTCGGCGATGAGCGGTTGCTGTCGTTGCCGGAGTTGTTAGAGCAGCCGCAATGGGCCGCCGAGTCCGCCGCCTGGTTCTGGGAGCAGAACGGCTTGAACGAGCTGGCCGACCGCGACCAGTTCAACACCATCACCCGTCGTATCAACGGCGGGTTGAACGGTTTGCAGGATCGTCTGGAAATCTGGGCGCGGGCGAGGGCGGTGTTATGCCAATCCCCTGGCGAGTAATTGGTCTGTTGTTGCTGGCCGTGGGTGCTTTTGCTGCCGCCTGGCAACTTCAGGACTGGCGCTACGGCCGGCAACTGGCGGAGCAGGCTCGGTCAAGCGCCGACACCCTCAATCATCTGACCCAGACCGCCGCCACTGCGCAACAGGCCGAGCAGGATAAACGTCTGGCGCTGGAGCAGCAGCTCGCCGCCAGTGAACAAACCCACTTTCGAGCGATGAGCGATGCCCAACGTGATCAGGATCGCTTGCGCGATCGTCTTGCCACTGCTGATGTGCGCCTGTCGGTCCTCCTCGATGCCGGCGACGTTGCCGCCGGCTGCGCGTTGCCAGCCCCCGCCGGCCCCGGCGGCGTGGATCATGCAGCCGTACGCGCCCGACTTGACCCGGCGCATGCTCAACGAATTATCGCCATCACCGACAGCGGCGACCGCGGACTGATTGCCTTGCAGGCGTGTCAGGCCTATGTCAGAGCGCTGGCGCCTGCACATTTTGAATGAGTCTGTGTATTGAAAGCGCAACCGGCTCGTGTACGGTGGAGGCATTCCACACGATCTGGAGCGCACCGTGAAAGAGATCACCCAACTGGCTGCCGAACTTGGCCGACGCCTGCAAGTGCTCAATGCCCACGTCACCACCGCTGAATCCTGCACCGGTGGCGGGATCGCCGAAGCGATCACCCGGATTCCGGGCAGTTCGGCATGGTTCGAGGCCGGTTACGTGACGTACTCCAATCGGCAGAAAACCCAGCAACTGAATGTGCCGGCCGAGTTGTTCGGCACGGTGGGTGCCGTCAGTCGGGAAGTCGTCGAAGCGATGGTACTGGGGGCGCAGAAACACAGCCTGGCGCGATTCGCTGTCGCGGTCAGCGGCGTGGCCGGACCCGATGGCGGTACGCCGAACAAACCGGTGGGCACAGTCTGGCTGGCGTGGGGCGTGGGCGATGCGGTTTCCAGCGAGGTTCAACACTTCGCCGGCAACCGCGATGAAGTCCGCCGACAAACGGTGAAGGCCGCGCTAGAGGGGCTCCTGCGACTGGCGGCACGAGAAATCGAAAATCAGGGGTAGGCGATCCGCGAACGCTGTGGAATAATACTGGCTACTTATACAGGTGTTGGCCGTCAGGCCTTATTGATTACGTGAGGACTTTAATGGACGACAACAAGAAGAAAGCCTTGGCTGCGGCCCTGGGTCAGATCGAACGTCAATTCGGCAAGGGTGCCGTAATGCGTATGGGCGATCAGGACCGTCAGGCGATCCCATCCATCTCCACTGGCTCTCTGGGTCTGGACATTGCACTCGGCATCGGCGGCCTGCCAAAAGGCCGTATCGTTGAAATCTACGGTCCTGAATCTTCCGGTAAAACCACACTGACATTGTCCGTTATCGCTCAGGCACAAAAAGCCGGCGCGACCTGCGCATTCGTCGACGCCGAACACGCCCTCGACCCTGAGTACGCCGGCAAACTGGGCGTCAACGTCGATGACCTGCTGGTGTCCCAGCCGGACACTGGCGAACAGGCACTGGAAATCACCGACATGCTGGTGCGTTCCAACGCGGTTGACGTGATCATCGTCGACTCCGTGGCTGCACTGGTGCCGAAGGCTGAAATCGAAGGCGAAATGGGTGACATGCACGTGGGCCTGCAAGCCCGTCTGATGTCCCAGGCGCTGCGTAAAATCACCGGTAACATCAAGAACGCCAACTGCCTGGTGATCTTCATCAACCAGATCCGTATGAAGATCGGCGTGATGTTTGGTAGCCCGGAGACCACCACCGGTGGTAACGCGCTGAAGTTCTACGCTTCGGTTCGTCTCGACATCCGCCGTACCGGCGCGGTGAAAGAAGGCGACGAAGTGGTCGGTAGCGAAACCCGCGTCAAGGTTGTGAAGAACAAGGTGGCTTCGCCGTTCCGTCAGGCCGAGTTCCAGATTCTTTACGGCAAGGGCATCTACCTCAACGGCGAGATGATCGACCTGGGTGTGCTGCACGGTTTCGTTGAGAAGTCTGGCGCTTGGTACGCTTACGAAGGCACCAAGATCGGTCAGGGCAAGGCCAACTCGGCCAAGTTCCTGGCAGACAATCCGGAAATCGCTGCCAAGCTCGAGAAGCAACTGCGTGACAAACTGCTGGCACCAGCAGCAGACGTCAAGGCTTCGGCGACCCGCGACAAAATCGACGATATGGCCGAGGCCGACATCGACGTTTGAAGTCTCTGAATGACACTCGTACTTGATACCCTCGTCGCGGTGCGGCGAACCGCCATGGACCTGCTCGCACGTCGCGAGCATGGTCGAGTCGAGCTGACGCGTAAACTGCGTCAGCGCGGCGCTGAGGCGGAGATGATCGAAACAGCCCTCGACCGTTTGACGGAAGAAGGGCTGCTTTCCGAAGCCCGTTATCTTGAAAGCTTTGTTTCCTACCGTGCCCGTTCCGGTTATGGCCCTCTGCGAATTCGCGAGGAACTGAGTCAGCGCGGTTTGCAACGCGCTGATATCGAGCTCGCCCTGCGCGAAAGCGGTATCAGTTGGCAGGAGCAGCTTCAGGAAACCTGGCAGCGAAAATTCTCCGGGCACTTACCGATTGATGCCAAGGAGCGAGCCAAGCAAGGCCGTTTCCTGGCCTATCGAGGTTTCTCGATGGAGATGATCAACCGCTTGTTCAGCGGCAGAGGCATGGACGATTAAGACGATTGAAGAAAACGGCCCGCTATGAAAGTAGCGGGCCGTTTTTTTTTTTACGTTTTAAATAGCCTTCGACGGCTCTCGGTTGCGTTGCGCGGTTTGCGGTTTGGAATGAGCCCAGTTTTCCGGCACGTTGATGTAATCGACCAACTCTCTCAAACGCCCGTGATTCCTGGCGTTGAAGGCAAACGCCAAGCGCGCCAGATGGCTGAACTTCGCGTCATCGTGTTCCTCGCCGCTGTAGACGTGTTGATGGAACTGGTCGCTCAGGCACAAATCGGCAAAGGTCTCCTGCATCTGCTCCAGCGCTTGATCGCTGAGCTTGTGATTCATGCGGATCACGAATTGCCCTTTGAGCCAGCGGCTGGAGTGGAAGTTGCTGTAGAACTGGTTGATTTGCTCCACCGCCTCCTCGACGGTGTAGACCAGCCGCATCAATTGCATGTCGGTCGGCAGGATGTAGTGGTTTTCTTCCAGTTGCTGACGGATGAAGTCCATCGCGCCCTGCCAGAAGGTGCCCCCCGGTGTGTCCAGTAACACCACCGGCACCAGTGGACTTTTACCGGTCTGGATCAGCGTCAGCACCTCAAGTGCTTCATCCAGCGTGCCGAAACCGCCAGGGCACAGCACCAGTGCGTCGGCTTCCTTGACGAAAAACAGCTTGCGGGTGAAGAAGAAGTGGAAGGGCAGCAGATTGGCGGTGCCATCCACGGTCGGGTTGGCATGCTGCTCGAAGGGCAGAGTGATGTTGAAGCCAAGGCTGTGATCGCGGCCAGCCCCTTCGTGGGCGGCGGCCATGATGCCGCCACCGGCACCAGTGATGACCATCATGTCCGAGCGCGCCAGCGCGGCACCGAGTTCCCGAGCCATGGCGTACAGCGGATGTTCGACCGGCGTGCGCGCCGAACCAAACACGGTGACTTTGCGTCGGCCCTTGAATTGCTCCAGCACTCTGAATGCCTGCTCCAGTTCACGCAGGGCCTGCAGGGTAATTTTGGCGTTCCAGCGATTGTGATCTTCCTGAGCCATGCGCAGTACGGTCAGGATCATGTCGCGGTAGATGGGAATGTTCGGGCTGGTGGGGGAAACGCGGTTGAGCTGTGCTTCGACCTGGCTGATGAGGTCGGGACCGCTTTCCTGAAAATGACGGTTGAGCAGGTCATTCGGTTGGTAAGGCATTCAACGTCTCCTTCTGCACAGAGCGGGTGGCCCTGACGAGCGGCGTCAGTGCCGCGCTGCAAAAACACACAATCGGCAGTTCCTTTTCCTGCCGCAAACGACTGATCGGAATACTTTGAATCTAGACCCTTGCGAGCGGTTGCGCTGAATCGATCATTGCGCTGCAAAGTCCTGGCTGGCAATCGCTTACTGTTTTTCGGCCAGTGACATCACCGCTCGTCAGAACGTGCACCGGCCGCCAAACCCTCTGATTAACTGATTTACAGGCACCGTACGACAATTTCACGTCAATACCGTACGCAAGGTGCACGCAATTCAAGGATTTGCGGGTAGCAAGGAGGCGGGACACATGACCAGAGTGGTTCTGGAGATCGATACGCAGTTGTATCGAATGCTGAAAGCATCAGCCGAGGCCAATCAAGTCAGTCTCGAGGAGGAGTGTTGCCGGCGACTGGCAGGAGGCGAGCGTCGCTCCCACTATCTACAGGCCTTGCTGGCCGAACTGCGCGCCGAGGATGAACAGCGGCGCGCCAATTCGCGATGATTACTTCTTCTTCGCCGGGGCGGCTTTCGGGCAATCCGATTCCTGATAGCTGGCGGAGCCGATCGCTTTGTTGGTTTTCACTTCAGTGAAGTCGTAACGCATGATCGCGCCTTTGGCCATCAGCTTGCGGAACGAAGGGTTGTTGCAGACCGAGGCACCCAGCTGGAAATACACGGCTTTGGGATCGGCACGCATTTTGTCGGCGTGGCTCTTTTGCACACTCAGGTGGTTGATCAACTGAGTGCCTTCAACGGTGTAGCCCTGATCAAGAATGTCTTCATTGATTGCCCGAGGCGTGCCGACGCTGCTTTGGGCGGCGACGTTGCGCAGCTCGCGGTTCAGATTCTGCTCACTCAAGGACGCAGCCTGAGCGGTGAAGGACGACGCCAGCAGAATGGCAGCGGTGGGAACGATAAGGCGCAGCATGAAACTCTCCTGATTCGGTGACTGGTGGTTCGACCAGCCACGGGGCTGTGCGTTCAGTGGCGGCGAATTATAGGGGAGCCGGTCTGGACGGTACAGGCTTGTGCCCTTCGCTCTGGTAAACTGCCGGCCTTTATTGCCTTGCCGAGTGTTGTTCGTGTCGAGTTTCCCTGTCTGCCGGCCTTGCCTGTGATGAACCATGCCCCCAACGCCGTAGCCCGCCTGCGCGATCAGCGCGAGGACGAGGGCATCAAGCCGATTCAGGCCCGGGGCTTTCGCTCCGAGCGTTGCCGCGACTGCCGCGTGATCATCAGTCATTGCCTGTGCGCCTGGCGGCCAAGTGTCGAAACCCGATCCGGCGTGTGCCTGATCATGACCGGCAAGGAAGTGTTCAAACCGAGCAATACCGGTTGGCTGATTGCCGATGTGGTGCGCGATAACCACGCGTTCATCTGGTCGCGCACCGAGCCCGATCCGCAGATGCTGGCGCTGCTCAACGACCCGCAATGGCAGCCGTATCTGGTGTTCCCCGGCGAATACGTCGAGCCGTCGCGGGTGACCAACACCGTCGAACTCGATAGCAGCAAACGTCCGCTGTTCATTCTGCTCGACGCGACCTGGACCGAAGCACGCAAGATGTTCCGCAAAAGCCCGTACTTTGATCGCTTGCCGATTCTCAGTCTGCTGCCAGACAAACTCTCGCGCTATCGCTTGCGGCGCTCGACCCGCAGTGAGCACCTGTGCACCGCAGAAGTCGCTGCGCTGTGTCTGGAACTGGCGGGAGACAGTGACGCCGCGTCGGCGCTGGACGCCTATTTCGATGTGTTCAGCCAGCATTACCTGGGTGCCAAGCAGCAGTTGGACATGAATGAATCGACCCCGGCCCATGCCGAGTTGCAACCCTTCATACGAAAGCCGCAGCCGGAGTTGGCCCAATAGTGGCCCATACTGTACGCAGCGGCGGCCGTGTTGCTTGACCACCCCGTCTTCGCTGGGCATGCTTGGCGCCGATTAGGGTGCGGCCAAGGTTTGAAACGCTGTGTTTGCTGGTTATTGGCGTTGAACGTGCCCCTGTGGATGCCCCCTGAAAGGCGCATCTTGAGTTGCTTTGGCCAGACCCGAATGCACCGGGTCTGCCATCAAAAACAGGATCATTTGAAAAATGGCCACATACGACATCCTGATTGCCGATGATCACCCCCTGTTTCGTAGCGCCCTGCATCAAGCGGTGACGCTGGGCCTTGGCCCGAATGTGCGATTGGTGGAAGTGGCGAGCATCGCCGAACTGGAAACTCGCCTGACCGAAAAGGCTGACTGGGATCTGGTCTTGCTGGATCTGAACATGCCGGGCGCCTTCGGTTTTTCCGGGCTGGTGATGTTGCGCGGACAATATCCGCAGATTCCGGTGGTGATGGTCTCGGCGCAGGAAGAAGCCTCGGTGATGGTCAAGTCCCGCGAGTTCGGCGCCAGTGGCTTCATTCCCAAGTCCAGCGACCTGAGCGTGATTCAGGAAGCGGTGCGCAAAGTGCTCGATGGCGATGTGTTCTGGCCACCGCAGGCATTCGAAGCGGTCGCCGTCTCCGACGAAGCCAAAGCCGCCAGCGATGGCCTCGCCAGCCTGACCCCGCAGCAGTTCCGCGTGTTGACCATGGTCTGCGAAGGCTTACTGAACAAGCAGATTGCCTATGAGCTGAGCGTGTCCGAAGCGACCATCAAGGCCCATGTCACGGCGATCTTTCGCAAGCTGAATGTGCGCACTCGTACGCAAGCGGCTTTACTGCTGCAACAACTTGAGTCAATTCCGAGCCAATAATGGCTGGCGTCTTCACGCTTTTTTGACTTTTGTTGATCTAGCTTTCCCACTCCTTTTTGGTTGGTTTCTACTTTATGTCACCTTTCAAGGGCCAGACCGGCCTGAAACGCATCCTCAACGCTTCCGGCTATTCGCTGGACGGCCTGCGCGCAGCTTTCACCGGCGAAGCGGCGTTCCGCCAACTGGTACTGCTCAATGTGGTGCTGGTACCGCTGACGTTCTTTCTGAATGTCAGCCGCGTCGAGCAGGCGCTGTTGATCGCCGTGTGCCTGTTGGCGCTGATCGTCGAGTTACTGAATTCGGCAGTGGAAGCGGCCATTGACCGCATTTCGCTGGAACTGCACCCGCTGTCCAAGAACGCCAAGGACATGGGCAGCGCCGCGCAATTCGTCGCGCTGAGCATGATTGCGCTGGTGTGGGCGGTGATTCTGCTTTAAGCGATTGTCGGCAGAACGATCTCGTCGCTGCGCTGCACCCCGGCGGTGAAGGCGCGGCACAGATCGAGAAATTCACGCATGGCCGAGGTCTGGTACTTCTGCTTGTGCCAGATGAAGTAGAACTGTCGCGCCAGGTCCAGATCCGGCGTCTCCACCGCCACCAGACTGCCGCGGCGGAAGGCATCGCGCAGCGCCAGGCGCGAGATGCAACCGATCCCCAGTCCTGATTCCACCGCGCGTTTGATCGCTTCGGTGTGTTCCAGCTCCAGACGGATATTCAGCGCGCTGCGATGGTGACGCATGGCCTGATCGAAGGTCAGCCGCGTGCCGGAACCCTGTTCGCGCAGAATCCACGCTTCATGCGTCAACTCTTCCATGGTCGCACTGCCGCGTTTGGCCAGCGGATGCTGCGGCGCGCAGAACACCACCAGCTCATCCTCGACCCAACTCTGTACTTCGATGTCCGGGTGGCTGCAATCGCCTTCGATTAGACCCAGATCAATTTCGTAGTGGGCGACCTGTTGCACGATATTGGCAGTGTTCTGTACATGCAGCTTCACCTGGCTTTCCGGGTGGCGCTGCATGAAGCTACCGATCAACAGGGTCGCCAGATAATTGCCGATCGTCAGGGTGGCGCCGACTGACAGCGAGCCGAAACCTGATTTGCCGTTGAGCAGGTCTTCGATTTCTTTGGCCTGATCGAGCAGGGCCACCGCCTGAGGCAACAGCTGTTTGCCGAGGGCATTGAGGCTCAACCGTTTGCCGGCACGGTCGAACAGCTGGCAGCTGGACTGGCGCTCAAGCTCGGTAATAGAGGTGCTGGCCGCCGATTGTGAGAGGTTGAGCAGACCCGCAGCACGGGATACGCTTTCCTGCTGGGCGACGGCGACGAAGACTTGCAGTTGACGGAGAGTAAATCGCATATCGATATAACCGATAACCCTTATCTTAATAATCCAGTTAACAGATATTGTCGGCGCTATTAGAATGCGATGCAATTGCGCACCGTCGGCATTTATTCAGCCTAGAGCAAGCGCAGAGCCAATATCCAGGAGTCAAACGTACATGAGCAACATGAACCACGAGCGTGTCCTCAGTGTTCATCACTGGAACGATACCCTGTTCAGCTTCAAGTGCACCCGCGATCCGGGCCTGCGCTTCGAGAACGGGCAGTTCGTGATGATCGGCCTGCAACAGCCAAACGGCCGCCCGCTTATGCGCGCTTACTCGATTGCCAGCCCGAACTGGGAAGAGCATCTGGAGTTCTTCAGCATCAAGGTGCCTGACGGCCCGCTGACCTCGCAGTTGCAACATCTCAAGGAAGGCGACGAGATCATCATCAGCAAGAAGCCTACGGGCACGCTGGTGCTGGACGATCTGAAGCCTGGCAAACACCTGTACCTGCTCAGCACCGGTACCGGTTTGGCACCGTTCATGAGCGTGATTCAGGATCCGGAAACCTACGAGCGTTTCGAAAAAGTCATCCTGTGCCACGGCGTGCGCTACGTGAACGAAGTCGCTTACCGCGAATTCATCACCGAGCACTTGCCGCAGAACGAGTTCTTCGGCGAAGCGCTGCGTGACAAGCTGATTTACTACCCGACCGTTACGCGCGAACCGTTCGAGAACGAAGGTCGTCTGACCGACCTGATGCGCAGCGGCAAACTGTTCAGCGACATCGGCCTGCCGCCGATCAACCCGCAGGACGACCGCGCCATGTTGTGCGGCAGCCCGAGCATGCTCGACGAGACCAGCGAAGTGCTCAACAGCTTCGGCCTGACCGTGTCGCCGCGGATGCGCGAGCCGGGTGACTACCTGATCGAGCGTGCATTCGTCGAGAAGTAAGCTCCACTGAAAAGCCCCCATTGCCTGCTCAGGCAATGGGGGCTTTTTCGTTTCTGGACATTACGCTTCGGCGGGAATGACTTCGAGGACGCGGATCTGTTCCGGCGTCGGGTAATGCCAGCGCACATCCAAGTCCCAGAACTGTGCGCCGTATTCACGTTCCGGCGCCGGGGTTTGATACGCTGGGCGCGGGTCTTGCGCCAAACACTGTTCGATCAGCTCGACCAGAGGCTCGCCAAGACGCTGAGCGTGGGTGAGCGCCTGTTGCAACGCTGCATCCGTCCACTGCACGTCGATCAACTGCGGCGCGGCGCTGGCGATGCTGTTGGAGGCGCTGGCGATGATGTCGGCGTAAGGCACGTAGGGTTTGATGTCGAGAATCGGCGTGCCGTCGAGCAGGTCGATGCCGGAGATAAACAGGCGATTGGCTTCGACCTTGTCCAGCTTCACTACCGATTGGCCGATGCCATTCGGGCGATGGGTGGCGCGGGTGGCGAACACGCCCATGGACTTGTTGCCGCCCAGGCGGGGAGGGCGGACTTTCAGGCGCGGTTTTTCTTCCAGTGCCTGATGGAAGAGGAACAGCAGCCAGACGTGACTGACCTGCTCCAGGCCCTGCACCGCATCACCCTGATCGAACGGCGCCACCAGTTCCAATACACCCCGGGCGGCGGGGGCCAGTTGCGGCTGCCGGGGGATGGCGAACTTCTCCTTGAAGCAGGAGCGGACGAAGCCGATGGGGGAGACGCTGTAAGTCATGGTGTGTATTCGAAGCGGGGCAGGGTGGGCATGATAACCCGGCAGGCTTCAAGTCTGGTGGTGGCCAGGCGGGCGCCATCGCTGGCAAGCCAGCTCCCACAGGGTTCTCGAGTGGCTACATAATCCAAGTACACCACAAAAACCTGTGGGAGCTGGCTTGCCAGCGATAGCCGCACCACCGATTTCAGAGACTGAACCCACCATCCAGCGGAATGATATTCCCGGTCATATAGGCTCCGGCGGTACTCGCCAGACTGATCGCCAGCGCCGCCATCTCTTCTTCGCGCCCCCAGCGTTTCATCGGGATCAGCGCCGTATCCTCAGCCAGTGCCTGCTGATCATTACCGATATGCTGAGTCATCTTGCTCGGAAACCGTCCCGGCGCGATCACATTGACGTTGATGTGCTGGCTCACCAGTTCCCGCGCGAGAATTCGCGACAACTGGTGCAGCGCCGCTTTACTCGGCCCGTAGGCATACGCCTGCTCGCCAAACGAGGAAATCCCCGCCACCGAACCAATATTTATAATTCGCGCAGGATTGGCCGCCGAACCGGCCTTGCGCAGCAACGGCAGAAACTGCTGGATACAAGTGAACACGGAGGTCACGTTGAGCTGCATGACTTTCTCCCAGCCTTTGACCGGGTAACTCTCCAGCGGCGCCCCCCAGGTGGTGCCGGCATTGTTCACCAGAATATCCAGATGCGTGATCTGCTCGCCGAGCCGTGCGGCCAGTTCCTGTACACCTTCTTCCGTCGCCAGATTCGCCGCGACGCCGTGACAGATGCCCAAAATACTGAGTTCTTCGGCTGTCTGATGGCAGGCTTCCGCGTCGCGCGAGCAGACATAGACACGGGCGCCAGCCTCGACAAAGGCCTTGGCGATCATTTTGCCGATACCACGGGTGCCGCCGGTCACCAGAGCGGTGCGGCCTTGCAGGGAGAAATACGGGTGCATGGCGAGTCCTGAGGATTAGGGATCAGTACACCCTAGTCGTCAGCCACGAAAAGCGGAGCCACTATTTTCTAACGGAATGGAGGGCCATGCGGCCAGCTTCGAGTTGCAAGCTACAAGCGGCAAGTTAAAGCAGGGCTTGCAGCTTCAGCTTGCAGCTTGCGGCTCGAAACTGTTTTACGCTCTCACGCGCAGCGTGAGCCCTTTGAGGAAGTTGCGCAGCAACTGGTCGCCACACGGACGGTAGTTGGTGTGGCCGACCTTGCGGAACAGCGCGCTCAGCTCAGGCTTGGACACCGGAAACTCGGCAGCCTTGAGGATTGCGTGCATGTCGTCTTCTTTCAGTTCGAAGGCCACGCGCAGCTTTTTCAGAATGATGTTGTTGGTTACCGGCACTTCGATCGGCTGCGGCGGACGGCTTTCGTCCTTGCCGCGCTTGAAGATCACCAGGCCGTCGAGGAAGTGTGCGATGACTTCGTCCGGGCAACGGACGAAACCTTCTTCATCTTCTTCTTTCTTGTCGAGCCAGGTGATCACGTCGGCGAGCGTTACATCCATGCCGCCAAGTTTGATGATCTCGACGACTTTCTTGTCGCTGATGTCGAGCATGTAGCGCACGCTGCGCAGTACGTCGTTGTGAATCATGTCGATAATCCTGATGCGTTGTGGGCAGCGCGCAGGCGCGCTGCCGAAATTTGTGGCGGCAGTGGAAGCCTTAGAACTTCTCTTTGCCGGACAGGTAGCGCCATTGGCCGACCGGAACCTTGCCGATCGAGACGCCGCCGATGCGGATACGGCGGATGCCGACGACCTTCAGGCCGACCGCTTCGCAGAACTGGGCAATGATCCCCGGCTGCGGATTTTTCATGGCGAAGCGCAGGCGGTTTTCGTTCTGCCAGCTGGCCTTGACCGGCGGCAGCTCCTTGCCCTTGTGGGTCAGGCCGTGCTGCAAACGGTTGAGGCCGTGGGCGACCATGTCACCCTCGACTTCAACGATGTATTCCTGCTCGATCTTGGCCGCGTCGGCGGTGAGCTTGCGCAGGATTTTCCAGTCCTGGGTGAACACCAGCAGACCACTGGCCTTGGCTTGCAGGTCGGCGCTGGCCGTCAGGCGCAGGAAGTGTCCGCGCAGCGGGCGCTTGCTGAAACGGTGCTCTTCGCTGAGGGTTTCGGCGCTGAGCGACTGCATGGCGGTTTCTACATCCATGCCGGCAGGAGCGTTGAGCAGGATGGTCACCGGCTCCGGCGCGGTGGCCTTGGCGTCCTTGTCGAGCTCGACTTTCTGGTCGCCGACCTTGAATTGCGGCTCGTCGATGACTTCGCCGTCCACGGTGACCCAGCCGCCCTCGATGAACAGCTCGGCCTCGCGGCGGGAGCAACCCACCAGTTCGATGAGGCGTTTGGAGAGGCGAATCGGGTCAGTCATGACAGGGCCGTAACAAAAAAGGGGTGGGCATTGTACCTGTGTGGCGCCGGTTAAGCCCGGTTCCATTTCACGGTGTTCTGTATCCCTTGTGGGAGCTGGCTTGCCAGCGATGGCATCGCCTCGGTATTTCTTGCAGACCGCAGCGTCCGCATCGCTGGCAAGCCAGCTCCCACAGGGTTTTATGGTGTGTCAGCCATTGCAGGTGCGTTGCTGATTCTGGCGCAAGCGCATATGCAGCAACGGATACGGCTGGCCCATGCCGTCTACCTCCGAACGGCCGATCACTTCAAAACCCTGCTTGAAGTAAAAGCCCAAGGCCTGCGGGTTCTGTTCGTTGACGTCGAGCTCATCGGCATTCAAATGTTGCAGCGCGTAGTTCAGCAGTTTTTTGCCCAGGCCCTGGCCGCGATAGTCGGGGTCGATAAAGAGCATTTCAATCTTGCCCGCCGCCACACCGGCGAACCCGGTGATGCGTTGGTTGGCGTCCTTGGTGCAGATCAGCATCACGGAGTCGAGGTAGCGGGTCAGCACCAGGTTGCGCAGCAACTCGATGTAGCTGTCCGGCAGAAAATCATGGGTCGCGCGGACCGAGGCCTCCCAGACCCGGGTCAGTTCCTGATAATCGCTGAGTTTCGGCGTGTGGATGACCGAATGGTGACGCATGCCCGGTAGCCTCTTTGTCAGGTGTAATGGGAGTCCTTCCCCCCACAAACGATAGCCGTAAAAAAGCCCCGCATCTTGTAAAAAGAGCGGGGCTTTTTGTATTTCTTCCGGTGTTCGGCTGGCTATTTCCGTTGTCAGGAAGAGCTTGGGGGGGGGGGGGGGGGGGGGGGG